>NZ_JSZN01000034.1:0-362 GCF_000801975.1 Burkholderia sp. A9
ATGGGGGCATAGCTCAGCTGGGAGAGCACCTGCTTTGCAAGCAGGGGGTCGTCGGTTCGATCCCGTCTGCCTCCACCAATCTTCAATGACAAGCGTTCGACGTGGTCGAGCATTTGTCATTGGCGATTGAGCCAGTCAGAGTGATACGTAGTATGTATCGGCTGTCGTTCTTTAACAATCTGGAAGAAGTAAGTAATTTGGATAGCGGAAGCGTCTTGAGATGGACGTGAAAACTATCCGGGTTGTGATTGTATCGATGTATCTCAAGATGATTCGAACTCTATGTTTGACTCAATTGGAATACGGCACAACGCGAGAACTCAACCTGTAGCGACTGTCGATGAGACAGACTCGTTATAGGG
>NZ_JSZN01000035.1:0-308 GCF_000801975.1 Burkholderia sp. A9
ATGGGGGCATAGCTCAGCTGGGAGAGCACCTGCTTTGCAAGCAGGGGGTCGTCGGTTCGATCCCGTCTGCCTCCACCAATCTTCAATGACAAGCGTTCGACTTGGGTCGAGCATTTGTCATTGGCGATTGAGCCAGTCAGAGTGATACGTAGTAAGTATCGGCTGTCGTTCTTTAACAATCTGGAAGAAGTAAGTAATTTGGATAGCGGAAGCGTCTTGAGATGGACGTGAAAACTATCCGGGTTGTGATTGTATCGATGTATCTCAAGATGATTCGAACTCTATGTTTGACTCAATTGGAATACGGC
>NZ_JSZN01000036.1:0-22708 GCF_000801975.1 Burkholderia sp. A9
AGGCGCGCGAGGAACGGACGATCGTCGAACAACGGCGACGAAACCGGGGCCTGGGCCGGCCCCGAATGCGAAGAGGAAACTTGCGTGAGATCCATGATGTTACCGGGTGGAATTCTCGGAATCAGAACCGCCGCCGGCGGGCGGGCGGGCAGTCGATGCCGCACCAGCGGGTGCGGCGTCGCGGGGTGCGGCGCGCAAGGCGGCGCCGGCCGCGTCGCGCGTCTGCACGAATTCTTTCTCGAAATCGAAGGTCTTGCGGGCCGTGGACATCGCCATCACCACATCGACGCCCGAGCCGGCATCCTTGAGCCAGAACCAGAGGCGCCGCTCGCGCACGTAGAACATCGAGAAGATGCCGGCGACCAACAGCAGGCTGCCAAGATACACCAGATTCTTGCCGGGTGCGCGCGTCAACTGAAATACCGAAGCTTGCACCTGCTTGAAGGAGTCAAGCTGCAAATAGACCGGCGATCCATACAGGAAGCTGTCGGATAGCGCATTGATCGCGTTCTGCACGAAGCGGATCGTGTCGGTGCCCTGCTGGACGGCCGGCTCGCCGGCGCGCTCGCGCGCGATCTGCCAGACCTCCCACATCGAACCTTCGAGCATGCGCAGCAGCAGGCTGGCCGCCTTTTCCTGCTCGGCCTTCGGCACCGAACGGTCGATGAACGTGGCCACTGCCTGGAAGCCGCCGATCGGCTGGCCGTCGGCGCCGCGGCCGACACTGTCATCACTCGCAGCAAAGAGGGTCAGCACCTTGGCTGCACTGTCCTGCAGGCGGCCGCGCAGCGACGCTTCGGTAGTCGGCAACGAACGCTGCGCGAAGCGCGCGGCGGCTTCGGCACGCACGGCCGGATCCTCGAGCGCGGCGCGCAGGCGCATCCAATCGCCGATCGAATCCGCGCTGTCGGCCGGAATCCGCATATAGCGGAACGGATCGTTCGGGCTCGCGCGCACGCCGGCGAGGAACACGCGCGTGCCGCCCATGTCGACGGGCAGCATGTAGTTGTTGAATTCGCGCGCCTGGCCATCCTTGCCGCGAATCTTGTACTGCACCGACGGTCCGATGTTGTGGAGTTGCATCGGCTTCGATGTCTTCGCGCCCGAGCCGAGCCGCTCGTCGAACGCCTCCTTCAGCGACTCCGTCTTGGCGACGCCGCGCACGTCCGGCTTGCCGTTCGCGTCGGCCATGTTCTCGACGTTGATCGCGCGGAAGTCGGAGAACTCGATCGTGTCGCCGTCGTTGCCCGGCATCTGCAGCGGCGCGGTACTGCCGATCGTGCCCTTCACCGCGAAGGTCTTCGCGTTGTCGCCCGTCATCGGGTAGGCGGTCATCTGCATCTGCGAGCCGCCGTCCTGGAAGCTCGACTGGTAGATCGACACGCCCTTGTAGGTGAACGGCTTGTTGACCTCGACACGCGCCGGGATCTTCTGGCCCGTCTCGCGATCGATCACGACGATGTCGCTCGCGAACAGCTTCGGCATCCCCGTCGTGTAGTAGTCGACGATGAACTTGTTCAGCTGGATCGAAAACGGCAGGTCCTGGATCAGCGAGCCGCTCGGCTGGTTGAGGATCGCGGTCGACACGAACTGGCCTTCGGGCACCCACGCGTAGCCGCGGAACGTCGGGTTCGACGCGGACAGCCGGTGGTCGGGCGAGATCTCGCTGATCGTCGCGCTCGTGTTGACGGGGCTCTTGCCGAACATCCACATCTGGAATTTGATCGGCAGGTTGCTGTCGAGCAGGCCGCCGATACAGATCACGACGATCGCGAGGTGCGCGGAGATGTAGCCCCACTTCGTCAGCGCGCCGCGTTTCGCGGAGATCAGCGTCGCGCCGTCGGTTTCGCGCACGACGTGCTTGTAGCCGGCCTTGGTGACGAACGTGGCGAGCGTGGTCGCCACCGTCGCCCGCGTGCCGGACGTCGTGTACTCGGCCTTGTGGTGGAAGGCACGCAGGCTGCCTTCGCGGACCTTGTCCTTCCAGCTCTTCGCGTCGGCGAGCATCTTCGGCGCGTTGCGGATCACGCACAGCGAGATCGACACGACGAGGAAGATCAGGATCAGCATGAACCACCACGCGCTGTACACGTTGTACAGGCCCAGCGAGCGGAAGATGTCCGCCCAGAACGGCCCGAACTGGTTCACGTAGTTCGGATACGGGTCGTCCTGGGTCAGGACCGTGCCGATGATGCTCGCGATCGACAACACCACCAGCAGCGCGATCGCGAAGCGCATCGAGCTCAGCAGCTCGACCGCGCGCTTGGACGCTCCCGGACCCGACTTGGACTGCAACCCCGACGTGGTAACGCTCATTCAAACTCCGACTGACAACAAAAAAGGGCAAGGCGCCCGCAAACACGCGGCGCCCCACCCTTTTCTTGTTCTGACTCCGGCCGCCCTTCGGGCGCCCGGTCATTTCATTCGCGACTGTCCGTTCAACGCAGGCCGGCGATGTAATCTGCCACGGCCTTTATCTCGTTATCCGACAGACGCGAAGCGATCTGATGCATCGCCTCGTTGTTGTTACGCGCGCCGGCACCCTGCTGGAACGCGGTCAACTGGGCAACCGTGTAATCGGCCCATTGCCCCGACAGACGCGGGTACTGGACCGGCATCCCCTGCCCCGTTGGCCCGTGGCAGCTCGCGCAGGCGGGCACACCCTTTTCCGCGAGGCCGCCGCGGTAGATCTTCTGGCCGATCGGCACGGTCGCCGCATCGCGTGCGGTGCCGAGCTTCGTGGCCTGCGATCCGTAATACGCGGCGACGTTGCGCATGTCGTCCGCACTCAACGCGCTCGCGAACCCGACCATTATCGGGTTGGTCCGCGCCGGCGCCTTCGCGCCCGGCTGGGCCTTGAAGTCGTTCAACTGCTTGACCAGATATTCGGGATGCTGGCCGGCGAGCTTCGGGAAACTGCCCGACGCGCTGTTGCCGTCGGCACCGTGACACGACGCGCAGACCTGCCCGGCAATCGCCTTGCCGCGGTCCAGATCCGGCTTTGCCGCATCCGCCGCGTTTGCCTCCGCTACGAAACCTACGAACCCTGCTGCAACCTGAAGCACCATCAGAGACTTGCACAGTCGATTCATTCGCACACCCTGTTTCGTCTTGTGGGAATTTGAGGTTCTGCAAAAAACGACGGCGACCAGTCTACCGCAGAAGCTGCATAAAAGCGCGAGGCAGGCGCCCGCAACCCTTCGGTAAAACCGTCGTATTGTACAATATCGCGCTGAAAGCTCCCGCGCCTATCGGGGCTACCCCGCCTCCACCAAGCGGCTCGCGCCGCCCGTCCCACCGGTTTCCCCATGGCCTTTTTGCTCCATCAAGCCCGCTTCTACACGACCGTCAACCATCTGCGCGACCTGCCGCCGACGGTGCAACCGGAAATCGCATTCGCGGGCCGCTCGAATGCCGGCAAATCGACGGCGATCAACGTGCTGTGCAACCAGAAGCGGCTGGCCTTCGCGTCGAAGACGCCCGGCCGCACGCAGCACATCAACTACTTCTCCGTCGGCCCGGCCGCCGAGCCCGTCGCGAACCTCGTCGACCTGCCCGGCTATGGCTATGCCGAAGTACCGGGGGCCGCGAAGGCCCACTGGGAGATGCTGCTGTCGTCCTACCTCGCGACGCGTTCGCAGCTGTGCGGCCTGATCCTGATGATGGATTCGCGCCGCCCGCTGACCGACCTCGATCGCCGGATGATCGAGTGGTTCGCGCCGACCGGCAAGCCGATCCACACGCTGCTGACGAAGTGCGACAAATTGACGCGGCAGGAGAGCATCAACGCGCTGCGGAACACGCAAAAGGGGCTCGACGCGTATCGCGACCAGGGCGTGAAGGGCAAGCTGACCGTCCAGCTGTTCTCCGCGCTGAAGCGCACGGGGCTCGACGAGGCGCATGAACTGATCGAGAGCTGGCTGCGGCCGTCCGTCGCCGACGAAAAAAGCGAGCCTGTAGCACAATGATCGGGCAACGCGCGGCCGGGTTCGGCTGCGTGCACCTGACGGCGCCTGTAGATTCGATTCGGCCGGCCCATAAAAAAACCCGCCGTTGAACGGCGGGTCAAACAGCCTAATCGAATAACGACAGGCACCCGCTCAGGGAGGAGAAGCGGGGAGCAGCACGCAACGCGTGCCGCTCGATCGCTATCATATACCAACGGTCTCGAAAATGACCGAAGGGTTCCGTAAGGTTCTTCTTGCCCTGATTTCTACCCAATCGCCATGAGCTTCCATCCGCTTCATCGTCCGCGCCGGATGCGCCGCGACGACTTCTCGCGCCGCCTGATGCGCGAAAACCGGCTGACCACCGACGACCTGATCTACCCGGTGTTCGTCGTCGAAGGCACCAACGAACGCCAGCCCGTACCGTCGATGCCCGGCGTCGAGCGCGTGTCGGTCGATCTGCTGATGCATGTCGCCGAGCAGTGCGTCGAACTCGGCGTGCCCGTGCTGTCGCTGTTCCCGGCCATCGAGCCGTCGCTGAAAACGCCTGACGGCCGCGAAGCGGCTAATCCGGAAGGCCTGATCCCGCGCGCGGTGCGCGAACTGAAAAAGCGCTTCCCCGAACTCGGCGTGCTGACCGACGTCGCGCTCGATCCGTACACGAGCCACGGCCAGGACGGCGTGCTCGACGAAAACGGCTACGTGATCAACGACGACACGATCGAGATCCTGGTCGACCAGGCGCGTGCGCAGGCGGAAGCCGGCGTCGACATCGTCGCCCCGTCGGACATGATGGACGGCCGCATCGGCGCGATCCGCGAGATGCTGGAAAGCGACGGCCATATCCATACGCGCATCATGGCCTATTCGGCCAAGTTCGCGTCGGCGTTCTACGGCCCGTTCCGCGATGCGGTCGGCTCGGCGTCCAACCTGGGCAAGGGCAACAAGATGACCTACCAGATGGATCCGGCGAACAGCGACGAAGCGCTGCGCGAAGTGCGCCTCGACATCGACGAAGGCGCCGACATGGTGATGGTCAAACCCGGCATGCCGTATCTCGACATCGTGCGCCGCGTGAAGGACGAGTTCCGCTTCCCGACCTACGTGTACCAGGTGAGCGGTGAATACGCGATGCTGAAGGCCGCTGCGATGAACGGCTGGCTCGACCACGACAAGGTCGTGCTCGAGTCGCTGCTGGCATTCAAGCGCGCGGGCGCCGATGGCGTGCTCACCTACTTCGCCCTCGACGCGGCGCGTCTGCTGAAAGCGCAGCGCTGAGCAGCGCGCCGGCAGGCGTAAGGAAAAACGGCGGAACACTTCGGTGTCCCGCCGTTTTTTTTCACGTTCGCAGTCAGTCGATCGGCGTGGCTGCCGCCGATGCGCGCCGACGAATGCGCGTTACACGGTCGGTACTGCCGCGCGATCGAGGCTGCGCAGGAACGTCTCGGCCGCCTGATAGCCGACCACACGACCGATTTCATTGCCGTTGCGATCGAAGAAGATGATGCCCGGCGGCCCGAACAGGTTGAAGCGCTTGAGCAGCGCCTGGTCGTCCGGATTGTTGGCGGTGACGTCGGCACGCACGAGGTGGAGCTGCGCGAGCCGCGCCTGCACACGCCCGTCGGTGAACGTCAGATGCTCCATCTCCTTGCAGCTCACGCACCAGTCGGCGTAGAAGTCGAGCATCACGGGCTGGCCTGACGTCTTCAGCAGCGCGTCCAGCTCGCGGCTGGAGCGCACCGATGCGAACGCGGGGCCCTGCTGCCCGGAAGCCGCACCGGTGGCCGGCGCATCGCCCGATGCAACCGTACGCGCCGCGAGCACGGCCAGCGGCTTCACGGGGTCGTTAGACCCTGCTGCGAGACCGACAAGCAGCGTCGCAGCCCAGATCGCGAGCGCCGCGCCGAGGCCACGGCCGAGGCGCCGCCAGATGGACACCGCGCCGACATGCGGCGTGAACAGGCCGAGCGCCGCAGCCGCGATCAGCAGCCACAACGCGGCGAGCACCATCTTCAGGCTGCCCGCGAGCACCGGCCACACGATCCACAGCGCAGCGGCGAGCAGCACGATGCCGAAGAACACCTTCACGCCATCCATCCATGCGCCTGCGCGCGGCAGCACCGTGCCAGCGCCGATGCCGACGACGAGTAGCGGCACGCCGAGCCCCAGCCCCATCGAGAACAGCGCGGCGCCACCGAGCAGCGCATTGCCGGTGTGTGCGATGAACGCGAGTACCGCAAACAGCGGCGCCGTCATGCAGGCGCCGACGACCAGCGCCGACAACGCGCCCATCGCGGCGACCGCAACGAAATGGCCGCCCCGGCGCCCGCTCGAAGCCTCGGCCGCGCCGTTCTGCCAGCGCTCCGGCAGTGCGATGTCCTTGCCTGAAATCAGCGACACGGCGAACGCGGTGAGCAACACGCCGAACGCGCCGAGCACCCACGGGTTCTGCAGCCAGGCGCCGAGGCTCTGGCCGACCAGCGCCGCGGCGATGCCGAGCACCGTATAGACGAGCGCCATGCCGACCACATAGGTGAGCGACAGTGCGAAGCCGCGCGCATGCGTTGCGCGGGTGCCCTGGCCGATGATGATCGCGGACACGATCGGGATCATCGGGTACGAACACGGCAACAGGCTCAGCACGACGCCCGCGACGAAATACAGCGCGACGATCGTGAAGAAGCCGTGCCCTTCGAGCAACGACTGCGCGAAATCCGCGCTCGTGACCTTGTCGAACCAGCTACCCGAAGCCGCCGCGCCATCGGCCGGCGAAGCCGCGCCGAGCGCCGCACCGTCGACCTTCACGACGTGCTCGGCCGGCGGGTAGCAGATCCCTTCGTCCGCGCAGCCTTGCGACGTCACCGTCAGTTCGAACGGCCCCGCCGCCTGCTTGACCGGCACGTGAACCACGACCTCGTCGCGATAGGTCTCGACTTCCTTCTGGAACGTCTGGTCGAACTTCACATGGCCGGCCGGGAACTGCGGGTCGCCGATCGTCGCCTGTCCGCTCTTCACCGCGAACGCGAACCGCTCGCGGTACAGGTAATAGCCGTTGGCGACCTTGAAGCGGACGTCCACCTGCCCCGGCGACTCGCTCGCGCTGAACTTGAACGCCACCGACGGATCGAGGAAATCGTCAGCCGCGCGCGCGGCTGACACGCCGCCCAGCACGAACATGAGCGACAACAGGACTGCGAGGAACCGCAGCGCGCGCACGCGCACGGAAAGCGCCATACCGTTAAACATGAAATAGACGTTGAGTTTCGCTGGTCACCCACTGGCCGTACGCGGCCGAGGCCGTCGCCTGCCACGAGACGATTTCCGGCGTCTCGTACGGATGATGCGCGAGAATAAATCGCTCCAGTTCGAGCGAGCGCACCGGGCTCGTCTTGAACAGCAACTGGATCTCGTCGGCCGTTTCGACCTTGCCCTGCCAGTGATAGCGCGACTTGATCGCACCGAGCTCCGACACGCACGCGGCAAGCCGCGCGTCGAGCGCGCCGTCGGCGAGCAGTGCAGCCGTCGCCGCATCCGGCACCGTCGTCAGCATCAACACCACCACCATACGCGCTCTCCTGACTGGTATACCGGCTTCCGCCGCCACGGAGCACCGACTCCGGTGCCCGCGTCGACAATTCGTTATCGTAGCGCAGCCCGCACGACACTGCCGGCACCGGCCTGCGACAATCGATCGCAGCCGGGGCGCCAAAAACAAAAAGGGCCAAGCTATCGCTCGGCCCCTTTCAGATACTGCTGCGTACCGGAAGCTTACTCGGCTTCTTGCACGTTTTCCGTTTCGTCGACTTCCGGACGATCGAGCAGCTCGACCAGTGCCATCGGTGCGTTATCGCCAACGCGGAAGCCGAACTTCAGCACGCGCAGGTAGCCGCCCGGACGGTTCGCGAAACGCGGACCGAGCACGTCGAACAGCTTCGCCACCGAGTCACGATCGCGCAGGCGGTTGAACGCCAGGCGACGGTTTGCCAGCGACGGCTTCTTGCCGAGCGTGATCAGCGGCTCGACGACTTTACGGAGTTCCTTCGCCTTCGGCAGCGTCGTCTTGATGACTTCGTGCTCGATCAGCGAGTTGGACATGTTACGGAGCATAGCCAGACGGTGGCTGCTCGTGCGGTTCAGTTTCCGCAGACCATGACGATGGCGCATTTCAGTTTCCTTGATTCAAAGTTTTGATCCAGCTCTTCTATCGCACCTCGAGGGTGCACGGGCCGGTAGCGAAAAAAGCAAGATGCGGATTTTAAAGGAAAATCCGCATCTTTGCCAACTACAGCAACAGCCGGGCTACAAGCGGCTTACTTGTCGAGACCAGCCGGCGGCCAGTTCTCGAGCTTCATGCCCAGCGTGAGACCGCGCGAAGCGAGCACTTCCTTGATCTCGTTGAGCGACTTGCGACCGAGGTTCGGCGTCTTCAGCAGCTCGTTTTCCGTGCGCTGGATCAGGTCGCCGATGTAGTAGATGTTCTCGGCCTTCAGGCAGTTCGCCGAACGAACCGTCAGTTCGAGATCGTCCACCGGACGCAGCAGGATCGGATCGATCTGCGGTGCGCGCGACGGTGCCTCGGCAGCCGTTTCCGTGCCTTCCAGTGCCGCGAACACGGACAGCTGGTCGACCAGGATGCGGGCCGATTGACGGATCGCCTCTTCCGGGGTGATCACGCCGCTCGTTTCGATGTTCATCACGAGCTTGTCGAGGTCGGTACGCTGCTCGACACGTGCGCTTTCAACGGCGTAGCTCACGCGGCGAACCGGCGAGAACGATGCATCGAGGACGATGCGGCCGATGATCTTGGCCGTGTCTTCGCCGTAGCGACGGACGTTGCCGGGCACATAGCCGCGACCCTTTTCGATCTTGATCTGAACGTCGAGCTTGCCGCCCTTCGACAGGTGTGCGATCACGTGATCCGGGTTGATGACTTCGCAATCGTGAGCCAGCTCGATATCGCCGGCCGTGACGACGCCTTCGCCTTCCTTGCGCAGGGTCACCGTCACTTCGTCACGGTTGTGCAGCTTGAACACCACACCCTTCAGGTTCAGCAGCAGGTTGACGACGTCCTCTTGCACGCCATCAAGCGTCGAGTACTCGTGCACCACGCCTGCGATCGTGACTTCGGTCGGCGCATAGCCTACCATCGACGACAACAGCACGCGGCGAAGCGCATTGCCCAAGGTATGGCCGTAACCGCGTTCGAACGGTTCCATGACCACCCTCGCGTGGTTCTCGCCCAGCGATTCCACGGCGATGATCTTGGGTTTCAGCAAACTGGTTTGCATGGGCTTTCCTTTTCAATACCCTCGGCTCGTTACACCGATAAGGCTGACCGGTAACAACCAGAAAATAAACAGCCGAGGACCCTCCTTGCGCAACGCAATCGGGGTACCTCGGCCGTCAATCGGATTAACGCGAATACAATTCGACGATCAGGCTTTCGTTGATGTCGCCTGCGATGTCAGCGCGTTCCGGCATTTGCTTGAACGTGCCTTCGAACTTCTTCGCATCGACTGCAACCCAGCTCGGCATGCCGCCTTGCTCGGCCAGCGACAGCGCTTCGACGATACGCGCCTGCTTCTTCGCCTTTTCGCGGATCGCGACGATGTCACCAGCCTTCACTTGCTGCGACGGCACGTTCGCGACGACGCCATTCACGGTGATCGACTTGTGGCTCACCAGCTGACGCGCTTCAGCGCGGGTCGAGCCGAAGCCCATGCGATACACGACGTTGTCGAGACGCGACTCGAGCAGTTGCAGCAGGTTTTCACCCGTGTTGCCCTTGCGGCGGTCGGCTTCAGCGAAGTAGCGGCGGAACTGACGCTCCAGCACGCCGTAGATGCGCTTGACCTTCTGCTTTTCGCGCAGCTGCGTACCATAGTCGGACGTACGTGCGCCCGAGGTACGGCCGTGCTGACCCGGCTTGCTGTCGAGCTTGCACTTGTCGGCGAGCGAGCGGCGCGCGCTCTTCAGGAACAGGTCGGTGCCTTCACGGCGGGACAGCTTGGCCTTAGGGCCGATATAACGTGCCACTTTGCATTCCTTTATCAATCAGTCACGCGGATCGAAATCCGCGCTAGTTCGCGCCCTTTGGGGCGAACGGTGGGCTTAGTCAATCAAAAAAGCAACGCCCGTCGACGCTACGCGGCGACAGGCAAATGCGCCAGCACGAACGTGCCAGCACATTCTTAGATACGACGGCGCTTCGGCGGACGGCAGCCGTTGTGCGGAATCGGGGTGACGTCCGAAATCGCGGTGATCTTGATGCCGAGGCCGTGCAGTGCGCGCACTGCCGACTCACGACCCGGGCCCGGGCCCTTGATCCGCACTTCCAGATTCTTCACGCCGTATTCCATCGCCACGCGACCGGCCGACTCAGCAGCAACCTGAGCAGCGAACGGCGTCGACTTGCGCGAGCCCTTGAAGCCCTGGCCGCCCGACGTCGCCCATGCCAGTGCATTGCCCTGGCGATCGGTGATCGTGATGATCGTGTTGTTGAACGACGCGTGAACGTGAACCACGCCTTCAGCGACGTTCTTCTTAACCTTCTTGCGAACGCGTTGCGCCGCGGTGTTCGAAGCCTTAGCCATTACGTTTTCCTGTAACTGTCAGTTCCGCTTACTTCTTCAGCGCTTGCGCTGCACGACGCGGACCCTTGCGGGTACGTGCGTTCGTACGCGTACGCTGACCGCGCATCGGCAGGCCCTTGCGATGACGAACGCCACGGTAGCAACCGAGGTCCATCAGGCGCTTGATGTTCATCGTCACTTCACGGCGCAGATCGCCTTCAACGATGAACTTGCCCACTTCTTCACGCAGCTTTTCGAGGTCTGCGTCGGTCAGATCCTTGACCTTCTTCGAGAATTCCACGCCAGCTGCCGTGCAGATGCTGCGCGAGCGCGTGCGGCCGATACCGAAGATTGCCGTCAGGCCGATCTCGGTATGCTGGTGATTCGGGATGTTAACCCCTGCGATACGAGCCATTGTTTTTCCTCAAACAAAAAGCGCAAACAAACGCGCGGTCAGCCTTGGCGCTGCTTGTGGCGCGGATCCGAGCTGCAGATCACGCGAACGACGCCTTTGCGCTTGATGATCTTGCAATTGCGGCAAATGCGCTTAACCGATGCCATCACTTTCATGATAATACCCTTTTTTCAAATCACTTCGCCCGGAACACGATCCGCGCACGAGACAGATCGTAAGGCGTCAATTCAACCGTCACCTTGTCGCCCGGCAGGATGCGGATGTAGTGCATCCGCATCTTCCCGGAGATATGCCCCAACACGACATGGCCGTTTTCCAGCTTCACACGGAAGGTCGCATTCGGGAGGTTTTCGATCACCTCACCCTGCATCTGGATTACATCGTCTTTGGCCATAGTCCTATTTAACGCATTGGGATGTTGCCGCCCTTGAAGTTTGCCTTCTTGAGCAGTGACTCATACTGTTGCGACATAACGTACGACTGCACCTGCGCCATGAAGTCCATCGTGACGACGACAATGATCAGCAGCGACGTTCCACCAAAATAAAACGGCACGTTCCAGCGCAGCACCAGGAATTCCGGCAGCAGACACACGAAGACGATGTAGATCGCACCGGCCAGCGTCAGACGCGTGAGGATGCGGTCGATATATCGTGCGGTCTGATCGCCCGGACGAATGCCCGGAACAAACGCGCCGCTCTTCTTCAGGTTGTCTGCGGTTTCCCTGCTGTTGAACACCAGTGCGGTGTAGAAGAAGCAGAAAAACACGATTGCCAGCGTGTACAGCAGCACATAGACCGGCTGACCCGGCTTCAGCGCCTCCGCGACGTTATGCAACGTGTTGGAGATCCAGCTCCCCGTCGGCTGACCCGTGCTGAACCAGCCGAGAATCGTAGCCGGGAACAGGATGATCGACGATGCGAAGATCGGCGGAATCACGCCCGACATGTTCAGCTTCAGCGGCAAGTGCGACGACTGCCCACCGTAGATCTTGTTGCCGACCTGGCGCTTCGCGTAGTTCACGAGGATCTTGCGCTGACCGCGTTCGATGAACACGACCAGGTAAGTCACCGCTGCAATCAGAACGACGATGATGATCGCCGAAATGATGCTCATCGAACCCGTACGCACCAGCTCGAACAGCCCACCGACGGCATTCGGGAACCCTGCTGCGATCCCGCCGAAGATGATGATCGAGATGCCGTTGCCCAGACCACGCTCGGTGATCTGCTCACCCAGCCACATCAGGAACATCGTGCCGGTAACCAGCGTCACGACCGTCGTCAGCCGGAACAGCATGCCGGGGTCGATCACGAGGCCCGGCTGGTTTTCCAGCGCAGCCGCGATACCGAACGCCTGGAAGGTCGCGAGCACCACGGTGAAATACCGCGTGTACTGCGTGATCTTCCGTTGCCCTGCCTGCCCTTCCTTCTTCAGCGCCTCGAGCTGCGGCGAGACGATCGCCAGCAACTGCATGATGATCGACGCCGAGATATACGGCATGATCCCCAGCGCAAAGATCGTGAAGCGGGAAAGCGCGCCACCCGAGAACATGTTGAACATGCCCAGGATGCCGCCCGCCTGGCTCTGGAACAGCTTCGCCAGTTGATCCGGATCGATGCCCGGCACGGGGATGTGCGCGCCGATGCGATAGACGATCAGCGCCAGGAGCAGGAACATCGCTCGCCGACGCAGATCGCCGAATTTCGCCGTGCTTCGACCGGGTTTTGCAAGACTCGGGCTGTTAGCCAAGTACCTTCTCCGATGAATGCAAGTAACGACGCGCTACGCGTGTCACTCGGCGAACGAACCGCCAGCCGCTTCGATCGCAGCGCGCGCACCCTTGGTGGCACCGAGACCCTTCACGACGATCTTGCGCTTCAGTTCGCCCGTCGCGATGATCTTTGCGCTCTTCGTCAGCTCACCGACCAGGCCGGCTTGCTTCAGTGCGAGCAGATCGATTTCATCGACCGGCAGCTTCTCGAGGTCGCCCAGGCGCACTTCACCGACGAATTCCTTCGTCAGCGACGTGAAGCCGCGCTTCGGCAGACGACGTTGCAGAGGCATCTGACCGCCTTCGAAACCGACTTTGTGGAAGCCGCCCGAACGCGATTTCTGACCCTTGTGACCACGGCCAGCCGTCTTGCCGAGGCCCGAACCGATGCCGCGGCCGACGCGACGCTTGGCGTGCTTGGCACCAGCGGCCGGCTTCAGGTTATTCAATTCCATATCAACTCCTTGATCCGTAGGGCCGCTTACGCGATGACCTTAACGAGGTACGAGACCTTGTTGATCATGCCGCGGACCGCCGGCGTGTCCTGCAGCTCGCTAACCGAGTTGAGTCGGCGCAGGCCCAGGCCACGCACGGTCGCGCGGTGCGATTCGCGGGTCCCGATCAGGCTCTTAACGAGCTGAACCTTGACAGTTTTTTCAGACATGGTGACCACCCGGGCTTAGCCCAAAATATCTTCGACGGACTTGCCGCGCTTCGCCGCGATGTCTGCCGGGGTCGACTGCTTGCGCAGACCGTCCAGCGTGGCGCGAACGAGGTTGTACGGGTTCGTCGAACCGTGGCTCTTCGCCACGACGTTCTGAACGCCCATCACGTCGAACACTGCGCGCATCGGGCCGCCGGCGATCACGCCCGTACCTGCCTTCGCCGGAGCGAGGAGGACAGCGGATGCGCCATGCTTGCCGTGCACTTCGTGCTGCAGCGTGCCGTTCTTGAGCGGCACCTTGAACATGTTGCGGCGAGCTTGTTCCATTGCCTTCTGGACAGCGACCGGCACTTCCTTCGCCTTGCCCTTGCCCATACCGATGCGGCCATCACCGTCGCCAACCACGGTCAGTGCGGCGAAGCCGAGAATACGGCCACCCTTCACGACCTTGGTCACGCGATTGACCGAAATCATCTTTTCACGAAGGCCGTCGTCGCGCTCGTCAGCCTGAACTTTCGCTTGCATCTTTGCCATGACGAATTCCTTCCTTAGAACTTGAGCCCAGCTTCGCGAGCTGCCTCAGCCAGCGCCTTGACGCGGCCATGGTAGCGGAAGCCCGAGCGGTCGAAGGCGACGGATTCGATGCCGGCAGCCTTTGCCTTCTCGGCAATACGCTTGCCGATCAGCGTCGCGGCATTAACGTTGCCGCCCTTGCCCGACTTGTCGGCCAGTTCAGCGCGCACTTCTGCTTCGAGCGTCGACGCGCTGGCGAGCACCTTGGTGCCGCAGGGCGAGAACACTTGAGCGTAGATGTGCGTGTTCGTGCGATGCACGGCGAGACGCGCGACCTGCAGCTCAGCGATCTTGATACGCGTCTGGCGAGCGCGGCGCAGGCGAGATTGAGTCTTATCCATGATTGCGCACCCTTACTTCTTCTTCGTTTCTTTGAGGATCACAACCTCGTCGGAATAGCGCACGCCCTTGCCCTTGTAGGGCTCCGGCGGACGGTAACCGCGGACTTCCGCAGCCACTTGACCGACTTGTTGCTTGTTGATCCCCTTGATCACGATTTCGGTTTGCGTCGGGGTTTCAGCCTTGACGCCTTCCGGCATCTGGTGCACCACCGGGTGCGAGAAACCCAGCGACAGGTTCAGCTTGTCGCCTTGCGCCTGCGCACGATAACCGACGCCAACCAGCGTCAGCTTGCGCTCGAAACCCTTGGTCACGCCGTGCACGGCATTCGCGATGATCGCGCGCATCGTGCCCGACAGTGCATTTGCTTCGCGGCTTTCGTCGACCGGCGACAGATTCAGCGTGCCGTCGTTGTTCGCCACGTTCACGAGCGGATTGATCGCTTGCGTGATGGTGCCCAGCGGGCCCTTGACGGTGATCGCACCGTCGGCCAGCTTGACTTCCGCGCCTTGCAGCGCGATCGGGCTCTTACCTACTCGAGACATGTTTCTCTCTCCTCGGCTTTAAGCGACGTAGCAGATGACTTCGCCGCCGACGCCGGTAGCGCGCGCCTTGCGGTCGGTCATCACGCCCTTCGGCGTCGACACGATTGCCACGCCCAGGCCATTCATGACCTGCGGAATGTCGTTACGGCCGCGGTACACGCGCAGACCAGGCTTCGACACGCGCTCGAGGCGTTCGATAACCGGGCGACCTGCGTAGTACTTCAGCGCGATATTCAGTTCGGACTTCGCACCTTCCGCCTTGACGGCGAAATCGTCGATATAACCTTCGTCCTTCAGGACTTGCGCGATTGCAACCTTGACCTTCGACGAGGGCATCGCAACCGATACCTTCTCGACCATCTGCGCGTTGCGGATGCGAGTCAGCATATCGGCGATAGGATCACTCATGCTCATTTACGTTTCTCCTATTACCAGCTCGCCTTGGTCAGGCCAGGAATCTCGCCACGGAATGCGATTTCACGAATCTTGTTACGCGCGAGGCCGAATTTACGGAACGTGCCACGCGGACGGCCCGTGATCGCGCAGCGGTTACGCTGGCGGGTCGGGTTTGCGTTGCGGGGCAGTTGCTGCAGCTCCAGGCGTGCTTCGTAGCGCTCTTCTTCCGACTTGCTTTGGTCTTCGACGATCGCCTTCAGCGCATCGCGCTTCGCTGCGAACTTCGCGACCAGGCGGGCGCGCTTCTTTTCACGTTCGATCAGTGCCAGTTTAGCCACGGTAACCTCAGTTTCTGAACGGGAACTTGAAGCTGGCGAGCAGTGCCTTTGCTTCGTCGTCGGTCTTCGCAGTCGTCGTGATGCTGATGTTCAGCCCACGCAGTGCGTCGATCTTGTCGTAGTCGATTTCGGGGAAAATGATCTGCTCTTTCACACCGATGTTGTAGTTGCCGCGGCCATCGAAGGCACGACCCGACACGCCGCGGAAGTCACGCACGCGGGGCAGGGCAACGGTCACGAAACGGTCGAGGAATTCGTACATCGCACGACCACGCAGCGTCACCATCGCGCCGATCGGGTAACCCTGGCGGATCTTGAAGCCTGCGATTGCCTTGCGTGCCTTCGTGACGACCGGCTTCTGACCAGCGATCTTCGTGAGGTCGCCAACGGCGTTCTCGATGATCTTCTTGTCAGCGATCGCTTCGCCAAGACCCATGTTCAGCGTGATCTTGGTGATGCGCGGCACTTCCATGACCGACTTGTAACCGAACTTCTCGATCAGGCCGGGCACAACCTTTTCTTTGTAAAACTCTTGAAAACGAGCCATTTTTTACTCCGCTGCGTCAGGCGCTCAGTACGGCACCGGTCGTCTTCAGGAAGCGAACCTTCTTGCCTTCCTCGACCTTGATGCCAACACGCGACGCCTTGCCATTCGCGTCGACCAGTGCGACGTTCGAAATATGCAGGGGCATCGTCTTCGCTTCCACGCCGCCCGTCGTACCCTTCATCGGGTTCGGCTTCACATGCTTCTTGACGAGGTTGATACCTTCAACCGTCACATGTTCAGCACCGACAGCCAGCACGACGCCGCGCTTGCCCTTGTCTTTGCCAGTGACGACGATGACTTCGTCACCCTTGCGAATCTTGTTCATCGCGACTCCTTACAGCACTTCCGGCGCCAGCGAAACGATCTTCATGAATCGTTCGCTACGCAGCTCACGCGTCACCGGCCCGAAGATGCGGGTGCCGATCGGCTCAAGCTTGTTATTCAAAAGCACAGCGGCGTTGCCGTCGAACTTGATCAGCGAGCCGTCTTGACGGCGAACACCCTTGGCGGTGCGGACCACCACGGCGTTGTAAATTTCGCCTTTCTTCACGCGCCCGCGCGGCGTTGCCTCTTTGACGGTCACCTTGATGATGTCGCCAATGCCGGCATAACGACGCTTCGAGCCGCCGAGCACCTTGATGCACATGACTTCACGTGCACCCGTGTTGTCGGCTACTTCGAGCCGAGATTCGGTCTGGATCATGGTTTGTCTTTCCCAACTTAATCCGGATGCACCACCATGATGCATTCGGTCAGTCTTGGTCCCGTCAGCCAATCGGCTGCTTGGGTTGGAACAGCAGCGACGGCAAACGAAACCCGCCATCGCAATTCGGTGAATCTTTCGGACAGGCAGGCGCCAGTCCGCTTCCCCCACCAACTTCGCCCGCGACGGGGCTCCCATAAAGAGGGAAGACCAGGATTATAACAAATAATCCTGGTCACGCAAGCAAAAACTTTGCGATTTCAAGCACTTCGAGGAGAAGTGCCTGTTACTGCCTACTGCGCTGCCCGCTTAGATGACGCGAGCTGCTTCGACGAGGCGCGACACCGTCCAGGCCTTCGTCTTCGAAACAGGACGGGTTTCCTGGATTTCGACGAGATCGCCTTCGTTGCAGGTGTTCGCTTCATCATGCGCGTGGTACTTCTTCGAGCGCACGACATACTTGCCGTAGATCGGGTGCTTGACGCGGTGCTCGATCAGCACGGTGACGGTCTTGTCCATCTTGTTGCTGACGACCCGACCGACCAGCGTCCGCTTCAGCGAGGTTTTCACGCTATCGTTCATTTCTGGTTCGCCTTCTGAGTCATGACGGTCCGCACACGTGCGATGTCGCGACGAACCTTCTTCAGCTGGCTCGTGTTCGTGAGTTGCTGGGTCGCGAGTTGCATGCGCAGGCCGAATTGCGCCTTCAGCAGGTCCGCCAGCTCCTTGTTGAGCGCGGCCTGGTCTTTCTGGAGAAGTTCGGAAGCCTTCATATTTTCTCCTTAGGCGCCGAGCTGGCGCACGATGAACGCCGTCTTCAGCGGCAGCTTGGCTGCAGCCAGACGGAACGCTTCGCGTGCCAGTTCTTCGGTTACGCCGTCCATTTCATAGAGCATCTTGCCCGGCTGGATCTCGGCGACGTAGTACTCCGGGTTACCCTTACCGTTACCCATACGCACTTCTGCCGGCTTTTGCGAAATCGGCTTGTCCGGGAAGATCCGGATCCAGATGCGGCCGCCACGCTTGATGTGACGCGTCATTGCACGACGCGCCGCTTCAATCTGGCGTGCGGTCAAACGACCGCGACCGATAGCCTTCAGGCCGAAGTCACCGAACGACACTGCGTTGCCGCGCGTCGCCTTGCCGGTGTTACGACCCTTCTGCTCTTTACGATACTTTCTGCGTTTCGGTTGCAGCATCGTTATTCTCCAGTCTTGCCGTCTTCGGGCTTGCCGGCGCCACGGCGCGGTGCGCCACGGCGAGCACCCGGAGCGCCGCCTTCGCCGTCACGGCGCGGACGACGGTCGCCCGGACGCGCATTGCGACGCGGACGCTTGTCTTCGGCTACTTCTTCCACCACCGGTGCGTCGTTGCGGCCGAGCGTATCGCCCTTGTAGACCCACACCTTGACGCCGATGATCCCGTAAGTCGTCTTCGCTTCCGAAGTCGCGTAGTCGATATCAGCACGCAGCGTGTGAAGGGGCACGCGACCTTCGCGATACCACTCCGTACGAGCGATTTCGATACCGTTCAGACGGCCTGCGCTCATGATCTTGATGCCTTGGGCACCCAGACGCATCGCGTTCTGCATCGCACGCTTCATCGCGCGACGGAACATGATCCGGCGCTCGAGCTGTTGCGTGATCGAGTCGGCGATCAGCTGAGCATCGGTTTCCGGCTTGCGGATCTCTTCGATGTTGACGTGAACCGGCACGCCCATGCGGCGTTGGAGTTCCGTCTTCAGCTGTTCGATATCCTCGCCCTTCTTGCCGATGACCACACCCGGACGCGAGCTGTAAATCGTGATGCGCGCGTTCTTCGCCGGACGCTCGATGACGACCCGACCGACCGAAGCGTTCTTCAGCTTCTTCTTCAGGTATTCACGAACACCGATGTCTTCCTGCAGCATCGCCGCGAAATTGTTGTTGTTCGCGTACCAACGCGAAGCCCAATTGCGGCTGACAGCCAGGCGGAAGCCAGTCGGATGAATTTTCTGTCCCATCGTATGGCTCCTTAATTCCCGACCGTCACAGTGATGTGACAGGATTGCTTCTCGATGCGGTTACCGCGGCCCTTGGCGCGCGCGGTGAAACGCTTGAGCGATGCAGCCTTGTCGACGTAGATGCTCTTGATCTTGAGCTCGTCGATATCAGCGCCTTCGTTGTGCTCCGCATTCGCGATTGCCGACAGCACAACCTTCTTCACGATGCCAGCCGCCTTCTTCGGCGAGAACGTCAGAACGTTCAGCGCCTTGTCGACCGGCAAACCGCGGATCTGGTCAGCCACAAGGCGCGTTTTTTGCGCCGAGATGCGGGCACCGCGATGAATTGCTTTCACTTCCATCTTGATTGCCCCTTATTTCTTGGCCTTCTTGTCGGCCGCGTGACCCTTGAACGTACGGGTCAGTGCGAACTCGCCAAGCTTGTGGCCGACCATGTTTTCCGAGATGTACACCGGAACGTGTTGACGGCCGTTGTGAACAGCGATCGTCAGGCCGATGAAATCCGGCAGAATCGTCGAACGACGCGACCAGGTCTTGATCGGTTTTTTGTCGCGCGAAGCTGCAGCCGCCTCAACCTTCTTCAGCAAATGGGCGTCGCAGAACGGACCTTTTTTAACAGAACGTGCCATTGCCTACTCCTTAACGCTTGTGACGGCGCTGGACGATCATCGTCGTCGTGCGCTTGTTGCTGCGGGTGCGGTAACCCTTAGCCGGCGTACCCCACGGGCTCACCGGGTCACGACCTGCAGCCGTCTTGCCCTCACCACCACCGTGCGGGTGATCAACCGGGTTCATCGCAACGCCACGCACCGTCGGGCGGATACCGCGCCAGCGGTTCGCACCAGCCTTACCGATTTGGCGCAGGCTATGCTCTTCGTTGCCGACTTCACCGATCGTTGCACGGCACTCGATGTGCACGCGGCGGATTTCGCCCGAACGCAGACGAACCTGCGCGTAGACGCCTTCGCGTGCCAGCAGCATGGCCGACGTACCAGCCGAACGCGCCATTTGCGCGCCCTTGCCCGGCAGCATCTCGATGCAGTGGATCGTCGTACCGACCGGAATGTTGCGGATCGGCAGCGTGTTGCCTGCACGGATCGGCGCTTCCGAACCCGACATCAGCTGTTGGCCGACCGTCAGACCCTTCGGGGCGATGATGTAGCGACGCTCGCCGTCTGCGTAGAGCACCAGCGCGATGTTCGCGCTACGGTTCGGGTCGTACTCGAGACGCTCGACCTTTGCCGGGATGCCGTCCTTCGTGCGACGGAAATCGACGATACGGTAGTGTTGCTTGTGACCACCACCCTTGTGACGCGTGGTGATACGACCGTTGTTGTTACGGCCGGCGGTCGAGCTCTGCGAGTCGAGCAGTGCCGCGAACGGCTTGCCCTGGTGCAGGTTCTTGTTGACCACCTTGACCATCGCGCGGCGACCCGGCGATGTCGGCTTAACTTTAACGATTGCCATGATTACTTGGCCTCCGCTTCAAAGTTGATTTCCTGGCCGGGCTTCAGGCAAACGTACGCCTTCTTCACGTCCTTACGGCGGCCCATCGAACGGCCGAAGCGCTTTTGCTTGCCCTTCTGAACCAGCACGTTGACCGAATCAACTTCAACCTTGAACAGCAGCTCGACAGCCGCCTTCACTTCCTGCTTCGTGGCATCCGGTGCGACTTCGAACACGACTTGCTCGTTCTTGTCGGCAACCAGCGTCGCCTTTTCCGAGATCACCGGTGCGAGCAGGACCTGCATCAAACGATGATCGTTCTTGCGAATCTCGCTCATGACAGCAACTCCTCGATCTGGGCGACCGCAGCCTTCGTGACCAGCACTTTCTTGAAGTAGATCAGCGACAGCGGGTCAGCGTAGCGCGGCTCGACAATCGCCACGTGCGGCAGGTTGCGCGAAGCCAGGTACAGGTTCTCGTCAACCGTGTCCGTGATGATCAGAACGGAGTCGAGACCCATGGTCTTGAATTTGTCAGCCAGCAGCTTGGTCTTCGGCGCTTCGAGGATGATGTCCTCGACGACCGACAGACGGCCTTCGCGGGCCAGCTGCGAGAAGATCGAGCAGAGACCTGCGCGATGCATCTTCTTGTTGACCTTGTGCGAGAAGTTCTCTTCCGGCGAGTTCGGGAAGATGCGACCACCGCCACGCCACAACGGGCTCGACGACATACCGGCACGAGCGCGGCCCGTACCCTTCTGACGCCACGGCTTCTTGGTGGTGTGCTTGACTTGCTCACGGTCCTTCTGTGCGCGGTTACCCTGGCGAGCATTCGCCTGGTAAGCGACGACGACCTGGTGGATCAGCGCTTCGTTGTAGTCACGACCGAACACGACGTCCGACGCGTTGACCACTGCACCTTCCTGACCATTTTCATTCAGGAGCTTGAGTTCCATTATTTCGCCCCCTTGGTCTTGACGGCCGGCGTCACGAAAACCTTGCCGCCCTTCGCGCCCGGAATCGCGCCCTTGACGAGCAGCAGCTTGCGCTCTGCGTCGATACGAGCGATTTCGAGGTTCTGCACCGTCACCGTAACGTCACCGAGGTGACCCGTCATGCGCTTACCCGGGAAAACACGACCCGGATCCTGCGCCATACCGATCGAGCCCGGCACGTTGTGCGAGCGCGAGTTACCGTGCGTGGCACGGCCGGAGGAGAAGTTGTAACGCTTGATCGTACCGGCGTAGCCCTTACCGATCGACACGCCTTGCACGTCGACCTTCTGGCCTACTTCGAAAAGATCAGCACCGACCACGGCGCCATTTGACAGCTCAGCTGCCTTGGCCGCGTCAATGCGGAATTCCTTGAGGATTTCACCGGCTTCGACACCGGCTTTGGCGAGATGACCTGCCAGCGGCTTCGTCACGCGCGAGGCGCGGCGGGAGCCGAATGCAACCTGCACGGCCGTGTAGCCGTCGGTTTCAACAGTCTTGATCTGCGTCACGCGGTTGTCCGACACGTCCAGCACGGTGACGGGAATCGAATCCCCTTCAGCCGTGAAGATACGGGTCATGCCAACCTTGCGACCTACGAGTCCAAGGCTCATCATTTTCTCCATTCCCGACTGCGATTGGTCGGGGCTGATTTACAAAATGCCGGGCACGCAAGGCCCAACTTTTTTACGCGAATACGCGAAAAGCCAAGCAGTATAGCCCGACTTCCCGATTTCCGCAAGCAATACAAAGACTTAGCGCCGCCCGACAAGCCGGTTGGCGCTGAAAGCCTTACTGCAGCTTGATTTCCACGTCGACGCCAGCCGGCAGATCGAGCTTCATCAGCGCGTCAACCGTCTTGTCGGTCGGATCGACGATGTCCATCAGGCGCTGGTGGGTACGGATTTCGAGCTGATCACGCGACGTCTTGTTGACGTGCGGCGAACGCAGGATGTCAAAACGCTGAATGCGCGTCGGCAGCGGCACCGGGCCACGGACGATTGCGCCAGTCCGCTTCGCGGTATCGACGATCTCGGCAGCCGATTGATCGATCAGACGATAGTCGAATGCCTTCAGACGAATGCGGATTTTCTGTTGCTGCATGACGATTCCTTGAAAAGAGCGAGGCGATGTTGCATCGCCGGACACTAAAAGAACGTGAAACATGTTGCCTGCGGGGAGCGAGGCGACAGGTTCCGAACGGTACTTCCACTGCTAAGCCCGCGATTCTACACGAAAATTCGGAGCGGTGGTGTGCGTTTGTCAATGTGCGCGACGGCGCGCCACAAAAACAAAACCGGGTGCCAGCGCAAGCTGGACACCCGGTTTCGACGGTACAACCGCCTACCGTGGAATCGCGGACCCACGAGGGATCCGCGGATCGTCGATATTACTCGATGATCTTTGCGACGACGCCGGCGCCGACGGTACGGCCACCTTCGCGGATTGCGAAGCG
>NZ_JSZN01000037.1:0-508 GCF_000801975.1 Burkholderia sp. A9
CGCTGCTGCCGCAGTTCATCAACGCAGCCGAGCCGACGCTGCCGCAGTTCGGCATCCTCGTCGTCACGTTCGCGGTGATCGAGGTGAGCTGGTATCTCGTCTACGCGTCGTTCGGCACGCGCATCGGCGCGACGCTGAAGAGCCAGAGCGTCGCGAAGATCTTCAACCGGCTGACGGGCGGCATCTTCGTCGGCTTCGGCGCGATGATGGCGCTGGTCCGTCACTGATTCAGGCCCGCGCGGCCTGCCGAACGCCCCGCGCCTCGTCAGAGGGCGGGGCGTTCGCGCATCTGCGCCCGTCGCGCCTGGCTTGCACGCTTGCACACGCTCCCAGACAACTGCTCCGGCCCGCGCTCGGCGAGGTGCTCGACCGGGTAAACATGAAGGGGTCGGATGCAAACTGGCGATCTAGAGTGCGTATTCGAGGGAAAGTCCTTATTTTCTCTACGGAAATGTTGCAATGCGGAAACCGATTCGCTATAGTTACACCTGTCTCCTCCATGTCTCCT
>NZ_JSZN01000038.1:0-83964 GCF_000801975.1 Burkholderia sp. A9
CAGCTCGCGCAGACGACGCTGCGCGCGGTGCTCGGCAAGCACGAACTCGACGCGCTGCTCGCCGAGCGCGAGCAGCTGAACGCGGATATCCAGAAGACGCTAGACGCGCAGACCGACGCGTGGGGGATCAAGGTATCGACGGTCGAGATCAAGCACGTCGACCTGAACGAGACGATGATCCGCGCGATCGCGCGGCAGGCCGAGGCCGAACGCGAGCGGCGCGCGAAGGTGATTCACGCGGAAGGCGAACTGCAGGCGTCGGAGAAGCTGCTGCAGGCCGCGCAGCGGCTTGCGCTGCAACCGCAGGCGATGCAGCTGCGCTATTTGCAGACGCTGACGACGATCGCGGCGGACAAGAACTCGACGATCGTGTTTCCGCTGCCGGTCGATCTGCTGGGGGCGTTGCTGGAGCGGCTGGGCATGCCGCGCGAGCGCTGACACGCGCGTGTTCCGGCCTGCGCGGAGCTGCCGTCGCCCCGCCGGATGCCGGGTCGCAACGGCCCCGCATCCGGCATCCGGCACACGTCACGCAAGCAGCTTGCGCTCGGTCTTGCCGTATTTGATCGACTTCTCGTCCGGGATCATCAGGCCCGTGTGCTCGTCGCGGCCCTGCAGCAGGAAACGAGCGTCCGATTTGCCGATCTGCTCGGCCGCGAGCTTGCTGTCCGCGCCGATCTCGCCCTTCTTCATCCGGTTGACGATCACGCCGGCTGCCGTGTCCTTGAAGTCGCGCAGCATCCACGCGTCGCCGTCGCTGTCGCCGAACACCAGCAGCGGGCCGTAGCCCTTCTTCGATTCGAGCACGTTGCGGATGCCCACCGTCTTGCCGGGCCCCCAGTTGAAATGCCAGCCGGCCGGATAGGTGCTCGTGTACTTGCCGTCCTGCATGTCGAGGCGCAGGCCGATCACGTTCTCCGGCGGCACGCCGTAGCCATAGTTCGGATTGCCGGCAAACACGCGCACGACATCGTCGAGCGACGCGGTGCTCACGTACACGTCGATGCCGTTCGCGCGCAGCGTGTGCATCACCGTGCGGATTTCCTCATGAATGCGAATGCCGTGGAAATGCGTGTCGGCCACCACGCCGGCCTTGCCCGGCAGCGTCTTCGGGCTTTCGTAGCGGACCTTGCGCAGCGCGTCGCCGATCCCGTAGTTGTCCGACGCTACCGCCATCGCCTGCAGCTCGGCCGTCGTCATGTTCTTGTAGAAGTAGATGATCCACTTGTAGCCGACTTCGAGCGGGTGCGTGTCGCAGATCGCGTCGTACATGAAGTACAGCTTCGCGCGAAAATCCTTGAACTGGTCGGTCTCGCGAATCTCGTCGAGGCTCTTCTCGCCGCCGAAACCTTTGTAGTTCGCATAGAGCCAGCGGTAGTCGGATTCGACGTCGGCGGCGAGATCCTCCATCGTCACCGGCTTGCCGTCGACGGTCGTGTAGTCCTTCATGAACGCGCCCTTCGGCACGTCCTTCCACATCACGGCGACGAATTCGTCCGGCGTCAGCTTGTACTGCAGATGATTGATCTGGTACATCAGCAACGCCTCTTCGCAGTCGTTCATGATGCACGTGTTGTCCCAGTCGAACACCGCGTACGGGCGACGCTTTGCGTCGTACCGTGCGCTCGCGACGCCATGCTGGTCGAGCACCGCCTGCAGGCGCGCGGCGTTGAACGGCGACCAGCGGCCCGGGTCCAGCGCGTCCGGCGCGGTCGCGCTCTTTGCGTCGGCGGTGCCGGCCTTGAGCATCAGCGACGTCGCAGCGGTCGCAGCGGCAAGGGTGTTCATGAACTGGCGGCGTTGCATGGTCTCTCTCCGTGGAAATGTCGAATCGGCTTCGGTCACTGCCCCGTGCAGCGCACCGGCGGCTCATCGCCGCAGCGAAGCCGGGGCAGCTTCGAATTGGGGGCGAATGATGTGACGAAATTATTTCGGCAATTTGACAGCGTCACGCCGTGGCGCGACGGTGAGTTGATCCGGCGCGACATGCCGGGCGCCGCAAGATGACCGGACACGGCGATCCGGGCCGGCAACGAGCCCGCTCCCGACATCGTCCGGAAACCTAGAGGCTCCCCTCCATTTCCCCCTTCCATTGGGACAAATCCTCACTTCCCCACGCGCGGAACCGTCTATTATCGTTACATCGATCAATGACACATTAAATGCTGACTGAATAACCCGCGACGGCGACGCCGGCGGGCGCGTTCCGGATCAGCGCCCAACGGAGACGCCCCATGGCCGACCATCACCCGCTGCCGGAAGTCCACCTCGACGAGCTGCCGCAATTCCGCGCGGTCCAGCAGCTTGCCTACCGCTGTGTCGAAACCGTCGGCGCGATGCTCTACCCCGGCATCACCGAGAAGGAAGCCGCGCGCCTCCTGACCGAATGGCTGCAGGACAACGGCGTGCACGACTGGCTGCACAAGCCGTTCGCATGGTTCGGCGACCGCACCGCGTTCGAAGGCTTCTCCGGCCTGAAGCACCTGGGCGGCTTCAACCTCGCGTTCTTCCCGAGCAACCGCCAGCTCGAAACCGACATGCCGGTGATCCTCGACGTCGCACCGGTGCTCGACGGCATCGTCGCCGACGTCGGCTACGCGCACTGCCTCGGCGAGAACCCGATCCTCGAACAGCTGCAGGACGACCTGATGGACCATCGCGACCTGATCGTGCGACTCGTGAAGGCGCGCCGGCCGATGGCAGAGGTCGCGCAGGAAGTCGACGCGCTGTGCCGCCGCCAGGGCGTCGAGCCGCGCCACAAGGCCTATCCGTTCAAGGTGCTCGCGCATCGCGTCGCGAAGATCCACAAGCTGTCGAAGCCGCGCTTCGTCGCGCGCTTCGGGCTGAACGCGACGCGCAACCTGCTGCTCGACCAGGGCCGCGCGGCGAAGCAGCAAGGCTGGTCGCCGCTGTGGTCGATCGATCGCCGCTCCGAGCATGCGCCCGTGCCGGGCCTGTGGGCCGTCGAGCCGCATCTCGGCTTCGCCGGCGTCGGCGCGAAATTCGAGGAGCTGCTCGTGATCACCGAAGACGACGCGTACTGGCTCGACGAAGATCTGCCGCACGTGCGCCGCTGGCAGCGCCGCCAGGCCGAGCGTGCGCAGGCCGTCGCGACCGTGCCGGCCGCCGCCTGACGCGCGCGCCTTCCTTCCGAATCCCTGAACGACGGACTCACGATGCAGCCTCTTTCCGACGAAGCGCCGCTGGCCCTGTTCGAATCGGTTCATAGCGAAACGGCGGTCACCTCCGGCGACCTGACGCTCGCGGTCAAGACCTGGGGCGACCCGGCCCGTTCGCCGGTCGTGCTCGTGCACGGCTATCCCGACGACAGCAGCGTCTGGCAGCAGGTCGCGCCGCTGCTTGCGCGCAAGCACTACGTGATCGCCTACGACGTGCGCGGCGCGGGCCTGTCCGGCGTGCCGAAGCGCACGGCCGACTATCACCTCGCGAAGCTGACCGACGATTTCGTCGCGGTGATCGACGCGCTCTGCCCCGGCCGCGCCGTGCATCTGATCGCGCACGACTGGGGCTCGATCCAGGGCTGGGAATTCGTCACCGACCCGCGCCTCGCGGGCCGCATCGCGTCGTACACGTCGTGCTCGGGGCCGTGCCTCGACCACGTCGGCTTCTGGCTGCGCGAACGCGTGCTGCGCCCGACACCCGCATCGCTCGCCAAGCTCGGCGGCCAGCTCGTGCGGTCGTGGTACGTGTACCTGTTCCACCTGCCGTTCATCCCCGAGCTCGGCTGGCGGCTGTGGCTCGGCCGCGCATGGCCGCGCCTGCTGCGCCGGCTCGAGAAGACACCGGTCACGCCGCGCCCGACACAGGCCGACGACGGCGCGCGCGGCGTGCGCCTCTATCGCGCGAACTTCATCCGCTGCCTGTTCGCGCCGCGCGAGCGCTACGCGCATGCTCCGGTGCAGACGATCGTGCCGCTCGGCGACAAATACGTGAGCCCCGCGCTGTCCGAGAACCTGTCGCGCTGGGTGCCGCAGTACTACCGCCGCGAAGTCGCGGCCGGCCACTGGCTGCCGCTCGCCGATCCCGCGCGCTTCGCGGGCCTCGCCGAACAGTTGATCGACGCGGTCGAATCGGGCGACGAGCCGCCCGCGCTCGCCAACGCACGCCGGCGCGCCACCAGCGGCCGCTTCAGCGGCAAGGTCGCGGTCGTCACCGGCGCGGGCAGCGGCATCGGCCGCTGCGCGGCCCTCGCGTTCGCCCGCGAAGGCGCGACGGTCGTCGCGTGCGACATCGATCTCGCAAGCGCCGAACGCACCGCGCTGCTGCTCGGGCTGACCGGTGCGCAAGCGCACGCGAAACGCGTGGACGTCGGCTCCGCCGACGAGATGGAAGCCCTCGCGACGTGGGTCGGCAGCGAACTCGGCGGCGCGGACGTCGTGATCAACAACGCGGGCATCGGCATGGCCGGCGGCATCCTCGACACGAGCGCGCGGCACTGGGAGCGCATCCTGCACGTGAACCTGTGGGGCGTGATCCACGGCTCGCGGCTGTTCGCGCAGCAGATGGCCGCGCGCGGCACGGGCGGGCACATCGTCAACACGGCCTCGGCTGCCGCGTTCGGACCGTCGCGCGACCTGCCTGCGTATGCAACGACCAAGGCCGCCGTGCTGATGCTCAGCGAATGCATGCGCGCGGAACTGGCGGAGAAAGGCATCGGCGTGACGGCCGTATGCCCGGGTTTCGCGGAGACCGGAATCATGGCGTCGACGCAATACGCGGGCGCCAACGCACAGGACGAAGCGCGGCTGCGCAAGCGCGCGACAAAGCTGTACCAGATGCGCGGCCTGAAGCCCGAAACCGTCGCGCAGGCGATGGTCGACGGCGTGCTGCGCAACCGCCCCGTCGTCGCGGTCGGCGGCGAGGCGCACGCGATGCGCTTCGTCGGCCGCTTCATGCCGTGGCTCGGCCGGATGATCGCCCGCGTCAGCATGGCATCGCATTGACGGCGCATGACGCCGCACAGGGAGACAACATGACCGATACCGCCGATTACCACAAGATCAAGGCCCGCCACGTGAAGTTCGACTTCAGCGACACGCCGATCACATGGGTACCGAACGACCCGGGCAGCACCCACATCATCAACACGCTGAACCTGCTGTTCCCGGAAGGCGAGCTGTGGTTCTGCCGCGTGTACAACAAGGCGCTGCCGCACATCACCGATGCGCGCCTGCGCGACGAAGCCGAAGGCTTCCTGCGCCAGGAAGCCGTGCATTCGCGCTCGCACGGCGGCGTGCTCAAGCATTACTACGACCGGCACGGGATCGACACGAAACCGTTCACGCAGAAGCTGAACTGGCTGTTCACGCGCGTGCTGGGCGAAGCGCCGTTCGGGCTGAAGATCGGCCACACGCGCTTCTGGCTGCGGCAGCAGCTCGCGGTGATCGCGTCGCTCGAGCATTTCTTCGGCTATCTCGGCAACTGGGTGCTCAACGCGCACGGGCTCGACGAAGGCCATGCCGACCCGACGATGGTCGACCTGCTGCGCTGGCACGGCGCGGAGGAAGTCGAGCACCGGACCGTCGCATTCGACATCTACAACCACATGGGCGGCAACTACCCGGAGCGCTGCATGCACATGGCGTTCGTGATCGTGCTGCTGCTCTACTTCATCACGACGGGCGCGAAGTTCATGTACCGGCGCGATCCGGCCGCCGGCCGCTATCCGGGTTTCGTGCGCGCGTGGTGGAAGGGTTCGCGGCGCGGGCACCTGCCGTCGTTCTGGAAAGTGATCGGCGCGGCGCTCCGCTACTTCAAGCCGGGCTATACGCCGCACCATGAAGGCTCGACCGAGCAGGCGCTCGCCTATCTGGAACGCTCGCCGGCCGCGCAGGCGGCCGCACACGGCGGCAACTGGGGCACGACGAAGGGTGCGTGAGCGGGTCCGTTCGCGGGTCCGCGAGCAGGTTCGTGACGGTCTCGGCGAGCGGCGCCCGCCGAAATGCGTACAATCGCGGCTTCATTTCCCGGAGGTGCCGCGATGGCCATGAAGAAAACCGATCTAGAAAAGAACAAGGCGCTCAAGTTGACGCACGCGCTGAAGCAGTCGAGCTCCGCGCGCTTCGGCAAGGGTGCCGAGGACGCAGCGAAGCTCGATCGCCGCGCGCAGCGCAAGCTTGACCAGGAACAGGGCCTCGTGCCGTTCGCCTGCAAGCTCAACGCCGATCTCGTCGAACAGCTGAAGGCGCGCGCCGCCACGCATCCGGACGGCATGACGGGCCTGCTGTCCGAACTGCTCGTCAACGGGCTCGCGCAACGCGATGCGTGATCGCCGTCTCCGTCTGTCTCGAAAATAGTCGTTGACAACGCCGTACGACATCGACAAACTCGTTCGCATGCCTACGTTCAAGCTCATCGCCATCGCGAATCATTGCCCGATGAACATTCGAAAGAATGGATCACGGGAGGCGCTTGTGCGTTAGCATCCGAGCAGTACCGCATGTCACACAAGGCCTCACCGGAAACGGATGAGGCCTTTTTGTTCTGGTGCGCGTCATCCGTCCGGCTCAACGAATGGAGCAGACGATGGACCAGGCAAGCCCGTTGTTCGACCGTCCCGATGCGCGCCGCGCCGGCGCAATCGCGTTACCGACCGTCGTGATCCGTTTCGCGGTCGCGCCGCGCACGACGCTGACCTGGCGTGCGCCGAGCGATGCGGAGATTCGCGCGCACGGCGCGCCGCTGTGGATCACGCGCCCGCCGAGCGTCGACGATTACTGGGTGCAGCCCGGCGACGTGCTGCGCATCGCGCGCGGCGATCGCATCTGGCTCGGCACCGATGACGACCGATCGGCCGAAGCGTCGATCACGACCGCGTACGTACGGCGCGGCGAACGGCTAAGACGCACGCTCGCGCGCATGCAACGTTTGCTCGCCGGACGATGGCGAAGAAGGGAATGACGATGCGCGCTCACCCGCGCAACGGGAAACCGGGACGCGCGGGGTCAGCGCATCCGCAAATGGACGCACCCGCGGCGCATCGCGTCGCAGGTGCGCATCGAATGACGCGGCACGACCGTGCGTGCCGCGCGCGATCGCTCGCCGTGCGCAACCATCCGGTGCATCGAATGCATCAGGTGCTGGCGGCGAGACGCGGGCCCGTGCTGCGTGGAGTGGAATCAAGGTCGGGGCGTTGCGCCGCCTGCGAGGTCACCCACGGGTCGATGCCTTGCTTCTGCACCTCCTCGAGAAATGACACACGTGCGCGCCAGTAATCCGCCTGTAATTTCGCATCGATGACGCGCTGCTCGGCGGAGAACAACTCCATGCGTGCAGTCACGAGCATCGACGCAGCGGTTTTTTCCGGCGTGGGGGCGTGCCGCATTGCCCAACGGCTGATCCAGTTCAACATGCTGACCTCCGTGATTACGGACGAACCCGCATCGGGCAATCGCAATCGGTCGCGCCTGCCCGAATGCGCAACGACCGTCACCGCACTTCACCGCCTGGCCTGCACGGACTGCGACTCCCCCGCGTCGGCAACAACTGGCCGGCGTGTGTGCGCGGTGTATCTATCCTAGAAAGACTTGCCGGTTTACGCGATGACGTCTTGCAATCTTTTACACAGAAACCACAGTCGGGCCCACATCTCAAAATGACAGTTGCGGACGGGACGGCTTCGGCGCAGGATAGCCCGATATCTGAAACCGCCCCGACCGACGCATGGCCGTTGCACGCCGCTGCGCATCCGCGCCGGCGATGCTTGCGCGTTCGCGCGTGCGTTGCGCCCATAGCGACCGTACCGCATACATCCAGCATGCAGGTGCTCCGTTTCAGTCACATGTCATCGTGGCGCGGCCGCGCCCTGCGCGTGCGTCATGCCGTTGCGCCCGCATCGGCCCGCACGGCCGCCCGTGCCCGCATCGTTTTCAGCGTTTCCATCGCTTCCGCCTGCCCGCTCCGTCCGAACCGGTAAAATGCGCGCCTTCCTCGCGCGGCCGGGTTGCCCGACCGTTCGCGCGAGCGCGGCCGATCGTGCCCCGCAACTATATCGTCGGAGCTATCTGCGCTATTACAATCCGCCGATAGCCTGGCAATAGTGGCTGGTTACAGTAGGCCGGCCGCGCTGCCCTTACAACAATTCGGCACAACAAGCAACACGACAACCCGACCGGAGAAACGCCTTCATGGAATCCATCAAGCGGTATTTCGGCTTCGCTGAAGCCGGCACCGACTTCCGCACCGAAATACTCGCGGGCGTCACCACGTTCCTGACGATGGCCTACATCATCTTCGTCAACCCCGCGATCCTCGGCGACGCCGGCATGCCGAAGGAATCGGTATTCGTCGCGACCTGCCTCGTCGCGGCGCTGGCGTCGATCATCATGGGGCTGTATGCAAACTACCCGATCGCCTGCGCGCCCGGCATGGGCCTGAACGCGTATTTCGCGTACACGGTCGTCAAGGGGATGGGCTTCACGTGGCAGGCCGCGCTCGGCGCGGTGTTCATCTCCGGCTGCCTGTTCCTGATCGTCACGCTGTTCCGCGTGCGCGAGGCGATCGTCAACGGCATTCCGAAATCGCTGCGGATCTCGATCACCGCCGGCATCGGCCTGTTCCTCGGCATCATCTCGCTGAAGACCTCGGGCGTGATCGTCGGCAGCCCGGCCACGCTCGTCACGCTCGGCGACCTGCACAAGCCCACGACGATCCTCGCGATCATCGGCTTCTTCACGATCGTCACGCTCGACCACCTCCGCGTGCGCGGCGCGATCCTGATCGGCATCATCGGTGTCACCGTCCTGTCGTTCTTCTTCGGCGGCAACCAGTTCCACGGCGTGTTCTCCGCGCCGCCGTCGATCGACGCGACGCTGTTCAAGCTCGACATCGGCGCCGCGCTGTCGACCGGCATCATCAACGTGATCCTCGTGTTCTTCCTCGTCGAGCTGTTCGATGCGACCGGCACGCTGATGGGCGTCGCGAACCGCGCGGGCCTGCTCGTCGAAGGCAAGATGAACCGCCTCAACAAGGCGCTGCTCGCCGACAGCACCGCGATCGTCGCGGGCTCGGTGCTCGGCACGTCGTCGACCACCGCGTATATCGAAAGCGCGTCGGGCGTGCAGGCAGGCGGCCGCACCGGCGTGACGGCGATCACCGTCGCGGTGCTGTTCCTCGCGTGCCTGTTCATCGCGCCGCTCGCCGGCGTCGTGCCGGGCTACGCAACGGCACCGGCACTGCTGTACGTGTCGTGCCTGATGCTGCGCGAGATGGTCGACGTGCCGTGGGACGACGCGACCGAAGCCGTGCCGGCCGCGCTGACCGCGCTGCTGATGCCGTTCACGTACTCGATCGCGAACGGCGTCGCGTTCGGCTTCATCGCGTACGGCGGCCTGAAGCTGCTGACGGGCCAGGGCCGCACGGTCAAGCCGATCGTGTGGATCATCGCGGCCGTGTTCCTGTTCCGCTTCTTCTATCTAGGCAGCGAGTGACGCACGCGCGTCGGTACGATACACGCTGAAAACACGCCACCTTCGGGTGGCGTTCTTGTCTGGATATGCAGCGCGCGCGGACGACGTCACGTCACGCGGCGGCCTCCGCGAGCACCCAGCGGGCAAACGTCTGCAGCGGCCCGTCGCCGAGCTCCAGCGATTCCGGCAGCACGAGACAGAAGCGCTTGACCACATCCTGACCGTCCGGCCAGGGCGCCGCGAGCAACCCTTGCGCAATCTCGGTGCCGACGTACAGTCGCGGCACCAGCGCGACGCCGAGCCCGGCCTGGGCCGCCGCGATCAGCATCGAGTAAAGGTCGTAGCGCGCGCCGGCGGCCGGATTGTTCACCGGCAACCCCGTCTCCTGCACGTACGCCGACCACGCATCGGGCGTCTGGCGCTTGTGCAGGCGCGGCAGCCTGCCCAGCAACGCGTCCGGATCCCCGCCGGCGAGCAGCGACGGATGGCAGACCGGCACCAGCACCTCCTCGCACAGCCGGTACGTATGCATGCCGGCCCAGGCCGGATGCTCGAAGTGAATCGCCGCATCGAAGCCACTGCCGGCCAGCACGAACGGCTCGGCGCGATCGGCGAAATGCACCGTGATGTTCGGATGCTGCGTCTGGAACCCCTTGAGCCGTGGAATCAGCCAGCGCGTCGCAAACGTCGGCGTCACAGCGATATCGACGCTGCCGCCGTCGCCGGGCTGCCCCATCATGTACTGGCTGTCGCGCTCGAGACGGTCCAGCACTTCGCGAACCTGCGCCGCGTAGCGTGCGCCGTTCGGCGCAACCCGAACGCGGTTGCCGACCCGCTCGAACAGCGCCACACCCAGGAAGGTCTCCAGCCGGCCGATCTGCCTGCTGATCGCGCCTTCCGTCAACGCCAGTTCGTCGGCGGCGCGCGCGAAGCTCCCATGCCGCGCCGCGGCCTCGAATGCCATCAATGCCGAATTACTCGGAATCCTGCGTCGCGTCACGATTGCTCCCAGTCCGACCGTCGTCGGTCACAGCTTGATTAAATGTCAATGAACGGTGACGAATCATCGTTTTTCGCCCGTTCATCAGCTAATTATCATGATAAAAACTCAACCAGTCGAGCGGTGATCCATCCCGAAAGCCGCTTGCTATCCCGTGGAGGTGTGATGATCTATGCCGTTGAATGCAGCTTCGCCGAGCCCGCCGCCGAGGCCGAGTGGAACGACTTCTACAGCCGGGTCAAACTGCCGGCGCTGATCTCCGTATCCGGCTTCCGCACGTCGCAACGCTTTCGCGCCCTCGGCGGCGACGGCCCCGTCTACCTCGCGCTTCATACGATCGACGGCCCCGACGTGCTGACGTCGGCCGAGTATCGCGACAAGGGCGGCGGCAATTTCGCGCGCTGGCAGCCGCACATCGTCGCGTGGCGCCGCAACGTGTACGACGGCGCGGCACCCGCGCCGGCCGTCTCCGGCCATCAGCGGCTGGCCATTTGCGACGACGCTGCGCCGTTCGCGCGGGCGGGCATCGCAGCCACCGCCATGCATGCGATCGCGCTGGACCGCCAGCCAGCCATTCGCTGGCTGGCCGCCCTGGATCACGATCAGGCGCGGCTCGCGTCCGGTGCGTCCGGTGCCGCGCTCAGGCTCTATGCGCCGATGGGCGACCGGCTCGTCAGCACGCCGGCGTCGGCTGCCACACGCTGACGGGCGCCCGGCCATGCCCAGCATCACGATTTTCATCCCAGAGGCGAGCCTGCCGTCGAACGCGGCGCTCGACGCGCTGTCGTCGGCCTGCGAGACGCTCTGCACCGAGGTGTTGAGCGCCGCACCCGACACGATCCACGTCGCGTACGTTCCGATCCGGCACGGCTGCGGACATCCGGTCAGCGCGGAGATTCGCTTTCGTACCACATCAGTTCGCACGACTGAATTGATGGAGCAGTTCATGGCAGAACTGGATCGCGAGATTCTCCGCCACACCGGATTCATCGCGCGGATCCGCTGCTTCGGCTACGACGCCGCACACCTTCACGCCCGACACTGACCCATGAGCGAACCCATTCCCCGTCCTGCGTTTCCGCGCCGTCGAATCGGCGATTTCTCGGTCATCGCGATCAGCGACGGCACGCTGACAGCCGGCCTCGATCTGCTGTCGAACATCGATCTCGACGATGCGACCGGCATCATGCGCCGCGCCGGCATACACGCGCCGTCCGACGTCAACATCAACTGCTATGTGATACGCGGGAACGGCCGCACCGTGCTCGTCGACGCCGGCGCCGGCAGCTTCCGGAACTGGGGCGGCCTTCTGCGTCGGTCGCTGTCGCAAGCCGGCATCGATGCGCGCGACATCGACACGATCCTGCTGACGCACGCGCATCCCGACCACATCGGCGGCCTGCTCGACACGAATGGGCAGCCGGCCTTCCCGCACGCGGAGGTGATCATTCACGAACGGGAGCGTGCGTTCTGGCTGGATGACGACACGTACGCGCACGCGACCGAACGAGCACGCGTCAATTTCCAGATCGCGCGGCGCACGTTCGATGCCTATCACGCGCAGCTACGTACCATCGATGCAGGCGCTGTGCTGCCCGGCATCGTCGCCGTGCCGCTGCCAGGGCACACGCCCGGCCACACGGGTTATCGCGTCGAATCGCGAGGCGAGCGTCTGCTGATCTGGGGTGATCTCGTGCATTTCGCGCCGATTCAGGTCGCTCGCCCCGACGTGTCGATCGTGTTCGATCACGATCCGTCGCAGGCATCCGCGACGCGCGCCGCCACGCTCGCAGAAGTCGCTTCGGATAACCTGTTGATTGCGGGGATGCACCTCGCCGACACGGGCTTCGCACGCATCGCGCGCACGAACGGCGCAACCGACGGCGCGTATGCGCTCATCGGGGCGGATTAAGCGAAACGGGACGCTGGCACGCCCTCGCGCCGCACGATGCCCGAATCGTGCGGCGCATCATCCCGTACCAGCAGGACACCGGATGGGCACGCGCCGATATGACACGGGCGCCGGTATTCGGCGCCCGCTCCGTCGCTGCCCGGTCGACCGGTTCAGCGCCAGTTCGCTTCGTAGAAGCGCACGTAGCCGCTACGCAGCGTCACGCATTGCGCGCGCGTCTCGGACAGCAGCCGCCGTGCGGCCGCCTCGATACGCTCGCGGTGCTGATCGTACGCACCGACCATGTCCTCGAAGCGCGGCGATGCCGCACCGAAATGATCCTCCAGCGCCTCGGCGGTGATCTGACATTGGACGCGCTCGCCATTGACCAGCGCCGTAAATCCAAGCATCAGGTCTCGCCCCGAATATTCGGGCTTCTCATTCGTGAAATGGATCTGCATGGGAGCCGCCTATCGTCCGGTAGAAAGCGAATGACCGCGTCCGTCGTCCGCTACCGGCCGGACGAAAATGTACGCGGGCTCGCCGACAGAGGCACGATCCGCGGGGGGGTGTGGCGCGGACAATGCATGCCGGTTGCATTCCACTTTAGACGGTTTCGCGCAGGAGGCAAAATTTGCGACGTGCGTCGTTCCGACGCGCATTTCATCTGACCAGCGCGACATCCGGCACCGCGTGCCGAACGGCATCAGTGCGGATCGGAGGGCCAGATGTTCAGCGAGATCGCAGCGGTCGTAGCGCCTGCCGCGATCGCGGCCGCCCCGTATTGAACCGCGTCGCTCAGGTCGAACAGCAGACCGTGGATCGCCACGGCGATGCCGCCGAGCATGGTGAAGGTGGCGATGGCCGCCAGCACGACTCTCAGTTCCGTTCGAACCATGATGCGTCTCCCGAACGGATGCATGTCGCGTCGCATGCATGTTGCGATGCGGAACACGGCGCGTGCGTGCTCCATTTCCATCATTGCAGGCGGGCGTTTAAAAGCAAGGGGTTTTTGTTCCCGGTCGCACAACGCGCGCGGCGCTTGTATGATGAAGCGATATCGACGGCGGCGGCCCGGGTGGCGGATGTTGCGGTGCGAAGCGCCAAGGTGGGCCGACCGCGAAGCGTGGGACCAGAGTGAGCGCTAAAGCGCCAACTGGGGCCGACCGCGAAGCATGGGGCCCCAGTAAGCGCTAAAGCGCTAACTGGGGCCGACCGCGAAGCATGGGGCCCCAGTAAGCGCTAAAGCGCTAACTGGGGCCGACAGGAGACAAGACATGCCTCAACCTTTCGTGCTGCCCGCCACCGCGGGCCGCATCGACCTGCTCGCGCAGGCGCATGCCCGTTCGACCGCGGTCGGCCTGCGCGCCAACGAGCGCCCCGATTTCTCGCCGCTGTCGCGACTCGCACTGCGCGAACTGCTCGACACGAACCACGCCCTGTTCGCGCACGCGCGCCCGGTGATGGAAAACCTCCACACGCAGATCGCCGACACGCAAAGCCTCGTGCTGCTCACCGACGCCGACGGCGTGATCCTGCACAGCATCGGAGATGCCGACTTCATCGAGAAAGCAAACCGCGTCGCGCTGTGCACCGGCGTGTCGTGGGCCGAAGGCGCGCGCGGCACCAACGCGATCGGCACCGCGCTCGCGTCGGGCCAGGCGGTCGCCGTGCACGGCGCCGAACATTTCCTGCGCGCAAACCATATCCTCACCTGCTCGTGCGCGCCAATCATCGACCCGTTCGGCCGCTCGCTCGGCGCGCTCGACGTGAGCGGCGACCCGCGCGGCTTCAGCCCCCATACGCTCGCGCTCGTGCGGATGTCCGCGCAGCTGATCGAGAACCACCTGTTCGCGAACCAGTGCGCGGAAGCGCTGCGACTGCGCTTCCACGCGCACGAGGATTGCGTCGACTCGCTGTTCGCCGGGCTCGTCGCGTTCGGCCCCGACGGCGGGCTGATCGCCGCGAACCGCAGCGCGCAATTCCAGCTCGGTGCGACGTTCGATGCATTGCAGCATCAGGGCTGCGATGCGCTGTTCGGGATGCACTTCGGCCAACTCGCCCAGCAAGCGGCCCGCGCACCCGGCGCACCGTTCCGCCTCACGCTGTCGACCGGCGTGCGCGTGCTGGCACGCTGCGAATTCGCGGAAGCGCACAAGACGGCCGTCGCCGTCACGCCGCCCGCCCCCGCCGCGCGCACGCGGGCGCCGGACCCCGACGCCATCACGTTCGCGACGCTCGACACCGGCGATGCGCGGATGGCCGCGGTGCTCGAACGCGTCGCGAAGATTCGCGGCCGCGATCTGCCGTTGCTGATCCTCGGCCAGACCGGCACCGGCAAGGAATGGCTCGCCCGCGCGCTGCACCAGGCATCGCCGCGCTCCGACGGCCCGTTCGTCGCGGTCAACTGCGCGGCACTGCCGGATTCGCTGATCGAGGCCGAACTGTTCGGCTACGAAGACGGCGCCTTCACCGGCGCACGCAAGCGCGGCAGCCCCGGCAAGATCGCGCAGGCGGACGGCGGCACGCTGTTTCTCGACGAGATCGGCGACATGCCGCTCGCGCAGCAGGTCAGGCTGATGCGCGTGCTGCAGGAGCGCGCGGTGATGCCGCTCGGCGGCGCGCGCGCGGTGCCGGTCGACGTGCGCGTGGTCTGCGCGACGCACCGCGACCTGCGCGCGATGATCGCGGAAGGCACGTTCCGCGAAGACCTGTTCTACCGGATCAACGGGCTCGCGGTCACGCTGCCGGCGCTCGCCGCGCGCACCGACCTGCCCGCGCTGGTCGAGCGGATCCTCGCGCGGCTCGCGCGCAGCGAACCGATGCCGACCCGCCTCGCGGCCGACGTGCTCGACGCGTTCATGCGCCACCGCTGGCCCGGCAACCTGCGGCAAATGACCAACGTGCTGCGTACGGCCGGCATGCTCGCCGAAGATGAAGCCGAAATCACGCTCGCGCACCTGCCCGACGATTTCTGGCTCGACTGCGACGACCTGCCCGCGGCGGAGGCCGCACCGGCCGACACGCGCGAAGCGACGACGCTGCAACGCCATCAGGCCGCGGTGATCGATGCGGTGCTGGCGCGGCACGGCGGCAACGTGTCGGCGGCCGCGCGGGAGCTCGGGCTCGCGCGCAATACCGTGTACCGCTACCTGCGCCGGCACTGAGGCCGCGGGCCGGCCGCATGCGGCTTCGGGTATGCTTGGCGCTTGCCTTGCCGCCGATCCGCCGCCCGCCTCGACCCATGACCGATCCAGAACGCCCTCCTCTCGTGCGCATCGAGCCGCTCGGCGCGACGTTCGACGCGCCCGATTCGCTGACGCTGCTCGAGGCCGCCGCGTTCGCGCACGTCTCGTTGCCGCGCTCGTGCCGCAACGGCACGTGCCGTAGCTGCCTGTGCAGGATCGTCAGCGGCAGCGTACGCTATACGATTGAATGGCCGGGGCTGAGCCGCGAGGAAAAGGCCGACGGCTACACGCTGCCGTGCGTGGCCGTCGCGACCTCCGATGTCGTGCTCGACGTGCCCGACGCGGTGCTGATCGACTGAACGCGACGCGCGGCCGCGCGCCGTCCTGCAATGGTGATACCAGCCAGGAGAACGTGATGAACCCGTCAACCGATCCGATCGAGAAACAAGCGCTGCTCGCCGCACCGCTCGCGCGCGTCTGGGAAGCCGTCAGCAATGCCGGGGAATTCGGCATCTGGTTCGGCGTGACGTTCGACGGACCGTTCGTGGCCGGCCAGCCGCTATTCGGCCGCATCACGCCGACCCGCGTCGACGACGACGTCGCCAAGGCGCAGGAGCCGTATGCGGGCGCTGTGTTCGAAATCGTCGTCGACCGCGTCGAGCCGCAGCAACTGTTCTCCTTTCGCTGGCATCCGTTCGCGATCAACCCGAACTTCGATTACACGACCGAGCCGATGACGCTCGTCACCTTCACGCTCGCTGAAAAAGACGGCGGCACACTGCTGACGGTCACCGAAACGGGTTTCGACCAGCTGATCGAAGCGCGTCGCGCGAAGGCGCGCGACATGAACGATCAGGGCTGGGCCGCACAAATGTCGCTGATCACGAAATATCTGGCGAAGCACGCATAAGCGTGCCGCGCAGCCGCGCATCATTCCCGGTATCCGGACGACCGCATGCCAGCGTTGCGGGGTGCGTGGCATAATCCGCTCCATCGCTGTCCACACGCCGCCGCGTATCGCATGCTGAGTCGTCGTCTCCGGAAGATCGGCAGTCTGATCGGGATGCTCGCCATCCTGATGACGGCGCTCGCGCCGACGATCTCGCAGGCGCTGACGACGCAAGGCCGCGTCGACGCGCTGCTGGCCGGTTACTGCACGGCCGGGCCGGCTGCCGGCGATCACGCCGGCGCTTCATCGCAAAAGAGCCTGCAGGCCCATCTGCAGGCTTGCGGCTATTGCAGCCTGCTTGCCCATACGCCCGCGCTACCCGCGCCGGAACTGACATTCGCGGCCAACGTTCACCCCCTCCAGCAGCGCGCAGCAACCCGCTTCGAAAGCCTGCGCCGCGCACTGCCGCTCACGGCCGCGCAACCGCGCGCCCCGCCGTTCGCGTCCTGATCCGTCGTCACAGCGCGTGATGCCGTAGCGCATCGCGCCGTCCGCACGCGTCATGCGCGTGCATGCCGTGCCACGTTTCGAACGACGATCCTGTTTCACCGTATCGCACGCAGCCTCGTGCCGTGCAGGCGCTCGCTCGCGTGCGAACGTGCGGCGTTGCGTCGAACGTGTCGTTCTCCTTGTCATTTCCAACCGGATCACCCAGCCATGAAAGCTATTTCCGTCGCTCGCGGCGCCTTCGTCGCACTCGGCTTCGTCGTCGTACAGGCCGCTCACGCACACGCGCATCCGAAAACCCTGGAACCGGCCGCCGACGCCACGCTGTCGAGCGCGCCGCACGCGGTCACGATCGACTTCAGCGAAACGCTCGAACCCGCATTCAGTACGATCGCCGTCACCGACAGCCACGGCCAGTCGGTCGCCGACGGGAAATCCGCCGTCGATGCCGGCAACCGGAAGCGGATGCATGTCGCACTGGCCAACCTCGCGGCCGGCACGTACACGGTCGCGTGGATCGCGGTGGCGAGCGACGGGCATCGCACGCAGGGCCACTACACGTTCACGCTGAAGTAACGCACCCGATGCCCGCGCGGCAACCTTCGCTACCCGATCAGGACCACACTCAATGAAACGCTCGATTCCGACCAACCTGCTGTTTGCGCTGCTGGCGCTGCAGGCGCCCGCCACGTTCGCCGCACCGACCGTGCAGGCCGAAGCATGCTGGATCCGCACGATGCCGGCGACGGTGCCGTCGTCCGGCTACTTCACGCTGAAGAACGACGGCGACAAGCCCGTCACGCTCACGGGCGTCGATACGCCCGCGTACGGGATGGCGATGATGCACGAGACGCAGACGGCCGGCAGCACCGCGAAGATGGTTCACGTCGAAGCGGTCGACGTGCCCGCGCACGGCACGGTAACGTTCAGGCCGAAGAGCTATCACGTCATGCTGGAGGAACCGCGCAAGCCCGTCGCGCCCGGCGCGAAGATTCCGTTCCGGCTGCATTTCGCCGACGGCTCGGCGATCTCCGTGACCTGCGACGCGAAGGCGCCGTCGTACACCGGCCAGTAATGCTGCATGCGCAACGACCGAGGGAGACGAACATGAGGAAAGAACGCCTGCCGCTGGCCAACCTGATCGTCCGCTACCGGACGCCGCTGAACCTCGCCGTGTTGATCGTCTGCGGGTTATGGGCGGCGTGGATCGCCTGGATGACGCGGCCTGCCGCGATCGATGCGCCGTCGTCGATCGCCGCGTACTGCGTGCGCGACGCGCGCTGACGCCGTGCGTCGGGGTGAGCCGCGCCGTCGTGGCATCATGCACGGATTCACCCCGATCACCGAACCCGCCTCCCGGAGCGCCGCATGTCCATTCAGACCTGGATGCTGTTTGCCGCAGCCTATCTCGCGACGACGCTGTCGCCGGGCCCCAACGTGCTGCTCGTCATCCGCAACACGGTGCGCTACGGTTCGCGCGGCACCGCCGCGACGATCGCGGGCAACCTCGTCGCGCAGGGCGTGGTGGTCATGCTCGTCGCGCTCGGCGTCGGCGCGCTGCTGGCCGCGATGCCGCCGCTGTTCATCGCGATGAAGGTCGTCGGCGCCGCGTATCTGATCTTTCTGGGTATCCGGCAACTGCGCGGCGACCGCAACGGCCCCGCGCCGGACCGCCAGGCGGCGAGCGCCGAGCCCGACCGCGGCAAGCTGTTCCGCGAAGCGCTGTTCGTCTCGGGCAGCAATCCGAAGACGATGATCTTCCTGTCGGCGTTCATGCCGCAGTTCATCACGCACGATCGCCCGCTCGCGATGCAGTTCGTCGCGATGTACGCGACGATCGCATGCACCGTCGTCGTGGTTCACAGCGTCTATTCGTTCGGCGTGCGCCGGCTGCATCGCGGCTTCGGCGTCAGCCCGTGGGTGCGCGCGGTCAAGCGCGCCAGCGGCCTGCTGTTCGTCGGGCTCGGGATCAAGCTGCTGACTGCGCGGCAGGCGTAAACGCAAGCGTCGGCACGGCGACTACCGGCGCGGCGACGCGGCCGGACCCGTCAGTCCCTCGCTGCGGCCAGCGTGGCGGCGATTTCGTCGAAAGACGGGCGCGCGTCGCTCTCCTCGTTCAGACACGCGGCGACCAGCGCGGCGAGTGCGCGCGAACCTTCCCACGCACGCGGCTCGCATCGCTCCAGCAACTCGCCGAGCAGATAGCCGAACGCCCTGACCTCCAACCGTTCGAGCCGTGCGGCGAGCCTGCGGTCGTTCACGTCGTAGACCGACGCCGCGCCGAAATCGCCGAGCAGCGCGCCGCCCGCGCCGTCGTGCAGGATGTTGTGCGCGTACAGGTCGCCATGCATGATGCCGCGCGCGTGCAGATGCGCTGCGACCGACGCGATGCCGTGCGCGATCCGCGCGGCGGCCTGCGGTTCGAATTGCGCATCGGCCGCATACACATCGCGCGTGCAGGACGCGAAGCTCGGCGGCCCGGCGAGGTTCGTCAGCGACGGATCGACCAGTTCCATCACGAGGCCGTGCGTGCCGTCCGGATGACCGCGCACCTTGCCGATCACCGGAATCATGTTCGGGTGGCGACCCGCGTGCAGGCACGCGGCCATCTCGCAGTCGGGCAGGCCGTCGCTCGTCACCGCGCCCTTGAACAGCTTGACCGCGACTGCTCGCGGCGCCTGGCCGTCTGCGCGCCACTGCGCACGGTAGATGACGCCCGATGCGCCTTCGCCGAGCTTCTGCTCGCAGGTGAGCGACGTCCAGTCGATGTCCGTGACGCCCGGCTCGGCCGAAGCCGCGGCCTCCGGCGAGGCGCCGAGCGGATTGCCGGCGGAGGCGAGCCACGCGAGGCGCGGCAGGCGCAACAGCCAGTCCGGCAGCGCGTCGAGCCGGTTCGCCGACAGCCGCACCAGTTCGAGCGCACGGCATGCGGCCATCTCGGGCGGCAGCGCGCGCAGCCGGTTGCCCGCGAGCATCAGCTTCTGCAAGCGCGCACAGTCGCCGATCCCGGCCGGCAGCGCATCGATTTCGTTGTCGGTCAGGATCAGCCAGCGAAGCGCGCGCGGTAGCGAACGGTGCGGCACGGTGCGGATCCGGTTCGCCTTGAAGCCGATCATGTCGAGCTGCGCACACGTGCCGAGCACGTCGGGGAATTCGGTGAAGCGATTGCCGGACGCGAACAGGATGCGCAGACGGTGCAGCCGGGGCAGATCGTCAGGCAGCGCGGACAGCGCATTGCCGGACAGGTCGAGCACTTCGAGCGTGTCCGCCAGATCGAAGATCTCGCGCGGAAATTCGGTCAGCCCGCACGCGAGCTTGAGTTGCCGGGCGCCCGACAGCTGGCCGGCCTGCAGTTGTTCGAGGGTGGTCGTCACGGGGAGAAAACGGGTTGCGGTTGCGAGGGTCGACGGATCGATCCGACGAATTTTACCGGGATCGCTTTCGCCTCCCCCGAAACCGTGTCACATCCCCTTCACAAACGCGCAATGTGACGTTAGAATTGCGCCCCTGCAGTGCCGACGTGGTGAAATTGGTAGACACGCTATCTTGAGGGGGTAGTGGCGAAAGCTGTGCGAGTTCGAGTCTCGCCGTCGGCACCAGACGCGGTTTTTACCGTGTTCGGGCATGTGCAAAAAACCGCGACAGCGCAACGCTTCGCGGTTTTTTTGTTTCCACTCACACTTGTGGGGCGTGAAGCGCACCGCGCTCGACGCCACCACGAGCGCCGCGAAGTGGCACGTCCAGACCGTGCATCACGACTTCTGGGACTACCACGTGCCGATGCAGCCGACGCTGATCGACTTCCCGACGGAAGACGGCAAGCGCGTGCCGGCGCTGATCGTCGACACCAGGATTGGCCAGTTGTTCGAGGCGACTACGTGGTTGCTTACGCATTGCCCGACAACAAGTAAGCGCAGAATTCGACTGGATTGCGCGCGGCGTGGCACGGCGAGGGTTGCTGCTCCACACCGCATTCGACGCGGCGCCCCCCCTGCTGAGGCTGCATGCCACCGTTACCCATGAGTCAGTCCGTTCCCGCTTCCAGCGCCCCACGCCACGACGCCGCGTCAGGGCACGGCCGATCGCGCCTGCCGGCGGCCGGCAGGCGTTTCGCACTTCGCATCGGTGTCGCCGCAACGGCCGTTGCCGCGCACGCGTCTGCGGTCCACGCGCAAAGCAGCGTGACGCTGTACGGTGCGCTCGACACGAGCATCGAGATCACGAATCCCGGCTCGGGTTACGTCGCCCGGATGGATTCCGGTGCGTATCGCGGCTCGCGCATCGGCGTGCACGGCGTCGAGGATATCGGCAACGGCGTGAAGATCCTGTTCGATCTCGAAAACGGTTTCGGCTCGGCGGACGGCACCCTGGCCGTCGCAAACACGTTGTTCAACCGTCAGGCATGGATCGGCGTGAGTTCACGCTACGGCACGGTGCGGGTCGGCCGCCAGTATTCGCCGATCTACATCCCGTTCAAGGGGCAGCTCGATGCGTTCGGTGCCGGCACGATCGCGTCGGGCCTGGACAACCTGTCGAAAATCACGCCGTACGAAAGCAACGCGATCACGTACCTTTCGCCGGAGGTACACGGCTTTTCGACCACGATCATGGCGTCGTTGCGCGATGCAAGCGACGGCGACGGCAACGGACTGGCCGGCCACATCGAAACGTTCTCATGGCATGACGGCCCGCTACGCGTTTCGTACGCTCACCAGCAAACCCACGGCAGCGGCGCACTGCGCGCCAACCTCGGCGGCGTGTCCTATGCATTCGGTCCGGTGACCGGCTTCCTGTCGTATTTCAATGGCGATGGCGGGACGCCCCGATACCACAACGATGGCGTGTCGGCTTCCGCGCGCTATGCCGTAAGCGCGCGTTTCCGCGCGTCGCTGGGTTACACCTGGCTGCGTGACCGATCGGGCGGCGACAACAACGCCGATCAGTTCAGCGCCGCGTGTGAATACGATGTGTCGAAGCGGGTTCTGCTCTATGCGAGTGCCGGCTGGCTTCGTAACCGTAGCCATGCGGCTTTCACGCTGAAAGGCGTGAACGTAACCGGCCTCCCGCCTTCGTGGCCGGGTGCGGCCGTGAGAGGGTTCCAGCTGGGGATGATCGATCGTTTCTAGAAAACGGCGCTCAGGGAGCAAACGGTCCAGTGAAGGCCCGCTTCCCCCTGCTCCGTCGGGTTGGGTTGTCACGATCTATCGCACCGTTCTGCATGTGCGATCGGAAACAACACCGGCCCCGTATCAAAGTCGGCCAAGCTCGCCCGAGTAGCCTCCGTTGCCGCGATGCGCGACACCGTGCGCCGAGCGAATGGCCGACCGGCCAGTCGATTTTGCAGACGTCCGCAAATTATTGCGCAACGCTCACAAAGGCCGCCTGGCCGGCGCCGCCGTTCGTCACGACGCGTTGACTGCGTCCTTGAACGCCTTGCCGGCGCTGAACTTCACCGTTTTCGCCGCCGCGATCGCAATCTCCTCGCCAGTTGCCGGGTTTCTGCCGGTCCGCGCGGCGCGTTCCCCTTGCGAGAACGAGCCAAAACCGACGAGCTGCACGCTATCGCCCGTACTGACCGCTTGCGCGATGACGTCCAGCACGGCCTGGATGGCTTCGCCAGTCGCGGTCTTGCTAAGACCGGTATCGGCAGCGACAGCGTCGATGAGTTCCTGTTTGTTCATGAGTCGACCTCTTTCAGTGATTCGAGCCCACACCCTACAGCATTGAGGGACACCCGGGCAAATCCTGGCCTCACTTGCGATGCACCGCCGCGACGCTCCATTCGCCGTCGGTCGACGCCGACCCGATTCATGCACCTCCATCGCGCGTCCGTACGCCGTCATGAAAACGTTGCCACGCCCGCGTCATTTCACCCGGTTCCGGACTGCCGGCCCAGGCCCGGCACCGCTTTCCGAATCGATTCCGGCGCGGTGGCGGGCCCGAGTACGGCCGCCATTGATCCGGCCCTTCGCGCTGTCAGGCGCGGGCGCCGACTTCCGCTTCTTCAGCCGTCCAGCCCGCGACACGCTCGCTGAGCGTCAATCCGAGCCCCGGACGCGTCGGCACGATCATCCTGCCGTCGCGGGTCTCGAGCCGTTCATTGAACAGCGGTTCGAGCCATTCGAAATGCTCGACCCACGGCTCGCGCGCATAGCACGCGGCAAGATGCACGTGCAGCTCCATCGCGAAGTGCGGGGCCAGCATCAGTCCCGCGTGATCGGCGAGCGTCGCGACTTTCAGGAATGGCGTGATGCCGCCGACGCGCGGCGCGTCCGGCATCAGGTAGTCGGCCGCACGCAGGCGAATGAATTCCCAATGCTCGGACACGCTGGTCAGCATCTCGCCGGTCGCGATCGGCGTATCGAATTGCGCGGCGAGCGCCGCATGGCCTTCGGCGTCGTAGCAGTCGAGCGGCTCCTCGATCCAGACCAGGTTGAACTGCTCGAACGTGCGGCACATGCGCTGCGCAGTGGGCCGGTCCCACTGTTGATTCGCGTCGACCATCAGCGGGAACGCGTCGCCCAGATGCTTGCGCACGGTTTGCACGCGATGGATGTCCAGCGCGCAATCCGGCTGGCCGACCTTGAGCTTGATGCCGCCGATGCCCTTCTCGCGCGACGCGTCGGTATTGGTCAGTAACTGATCGAGCGGCGTATGCAGGAAACCGCCGGACGTGTTGTAGCAACGCACCGAATCGCGGTGTGCGCCGAGCAGTTTGGCCAGCGACAGGTTCGCACGCTTCGCTTTCAGGTCCCACAGCGCGACGTCGAAAGCACCGATCGCCTGGGCCGCCATGCCGCTGCGGCCGACCGACGCGCCGGCCCACGCAAGCTTGTCCCACAGGCGCGCGATGTCGCTCGGGTCCTCGCCGAGCAGCGTCGGCGCGATCTCCTTCGCGTGGGCGAACTGGCCGGGGCCGCCCGCCCGCTTCGAGTAGCTGAAGCCGAGGCCGCGATGACCGTCGGCCGTTTCGATCTCGACGAACAGGATCGCGATTTCCGTCATCGGCTTCTGCCGTCCGGTCAGCACTTTTGCATCGCTGATGGGATTGGCCAGCGGAAGAAACGTCGACGCGACGCGCACCCATTTGATCCGGTCGTTCGACGCGCCGGAGACGAGGGAAGACGAGGTATTCATGAAGAGGACCTTTGGCGAGAGAAATTCGATACGTGGGTTCGTTCAGCTGCTGCGCGTCGGCTTCAGCGAGACTGACGCGGCGCCGCCTGCGGTGGCCGCATCGGACGCAGGGTCCTCGATCCGCTCGAGCTTGCCGACGATGAAGAGATACGCGAACGCGCCCAGCAGGGAGAGCGCCGCGACATACGTGAGCGCGACTTCGAACGTGCCGGTGCGCTTGATCATCCAGCCGATCGCAAGCGGCGTGACGATGCTCGCGAGGTTGCCGCAGAAGTTGAAGATGCCGCCGCTGATGCCCATCGCTTGCTTCGGCGACACATCGCCGACGATGCACCACCCCAGATTGCCGACGCCTTTCGCGAAGAACGCGATGGACATCACCAGAATGACGATCGTGGTCGAGTGAACGTAGTTCGCGGCCACGATCGTGCTGGACAACACGAGGCCACTGATGATCGGCGTCTTGCGCGCGGCGGTGAGGCTGAAGCCGCGCTTGAGCATCCAGTCCGACCACAATCCGCCGATCAGGCCGCCGATGCACCCCGCGATGGCAGGCACCGACGCGACGAGCCCGACCTTGAGGATCGACATCCCCTTCGCTTCGATCAGGTAGGTCGGAAACCAGGTGAGGAAGAACCACGTGATCGACGTGAGGCAGAACTGGCCGATATAGATGCCGATCATCATGCGGTTGGCCGCAATCGCGCCGGCCTCGCGCCATTTGAACGGCCGCGGGCTGTCGCCCATCGTCGGCAGCCCGCCGCCGGATGCAATGTACTCGAGTTCCGCCGCATTCACGCGATGGTCGCGCTGCGGCTCCCGTACCGACTTCAGCCACCAGAGCCCGATCAGCACGCCGACAGCACCCGTCGTGAAGAACACGTAGTGCCAGCCCCAGCGGCTGACCGTATAGGTCATCACCGGCGTGAACACGGCGAGTGCGAAGTACTGCGCCAGCTGGAAGATCGACGTGGCGAGCCCCCGCTCCGCATTCGGAAACCACATCACCGTGAGCCGGCTGTTGCACGGAAACGCCGGCGACTCGGCAACCCCCATCAGGAAACGCAGCGCAAACAATGCGGCGAATGCGGACGCGAACAGATGCACGTAGCCCTGCACGAACGTGAGCGCCGACCAGACGATCAGGCTCACGCCAAGCACGAGTCGTGCGCCGAACCGGTCGAGGATCAGCCCGCCCGGAATCTGCAGTGCGGTGTACGCCCAGCCGAACGCCGAGAACGCGATCCCCATCGTGAGCGCGTCGAAACCCAGCTCGTGACGCATGCTGGGCGCCGCAATGGACAAGGTCGCCCGGTCGACGTAGTTGAACACCGTGACGATGAAGATCATCGCGAGGATGAACCATCGGACATTCGTTCGCCTGCCGGCGCGCTGGTCGGTTGCCACTGTCGTCTCCTTGATGTTCGTTGCATCTCGTGTCGGTGAACAGGATCATACAATGATTGCGCAATCATTCAAGATCGATATGATTGCGCAATCATCATCGTTTACACTGACGCTGCGGATCACGAGTTCCGGCCCCGTCGCCCGGCGACGACCGGCTTCATGCTCTAATGCCGATCTGGTGCCGGGCCCGCCCCGCCGCACCGGACGACATGGGAACAGACCAACGCAGGACGCATGGAGATGGCAAGAAAGAACGAAAGCCGGTCGGCCGCCGCCGCGGACCTGGGCGGCAGCGTGACGCTGATCGACGTGGCGCGAGTGGCGGGCGTCGCGCCGATGACCGTCTCGCGTGCGCTCAATCGTCCGGAACTGGTTCGCAGCGACACGCAGAAGAAGGTACTCGACGCCGTTCGCGCGACCGGTTACGTGCCGAACCTGCTCGCCGGCGGCCTCGCCAGCAATCGCAGCCGGCTCGTGGCCATCCTGCTGCCGACCATCGCGAACTCGATCTTCGCCGACACGGTCCAGGCCATCATGGACGGCCTCGCCACCTCGGGATACCAGACGTTGCTCGGCCTGACGGCCTATTCCAGCGCACGCGAAGAGGCGCTGGTCGAAGCGATTCTCGGACGCCGGCCGGACGGCATCGTGCTGGCCGGCACGAGCCACACGAAGGCGACGATCAAGCGGCTGTCGAAAGCGCACATTCCGGTCGTCGAAATCTGGGACCTGACCAATAAGCCGATCGACATGATGATCGGGTTCTCGCACGAACAGGTCGGCAGCGACGTGGCGCGCCATCTGGTCGGCAAGGGATACAAGCGCTTCGGCATCGTGTCGGTCGACGATCCACGCGGCTTGCGCCGGTGCGAAAGCCTGAAGCTCGAGCTGGCCCGGCAAGGCATCGCGCCGCCTGCGTGCGAAATCCTGCCGGCGCCGGCAACCTTGCAGGCCGGCCGCGAGGGCCTCCGCCGGATGCTGGCGGCGGCAGCGCCGGAGGTGGTCGTCTGCAGTTCGGATACGCTCGCGCAAGGCGTGCTGGCGGAAGCGGCCAGCCGACGGCTCGACGTGCCGCGCGACATGGCCGTGATGGGTTTCGGCGATCTGTCGACCGCCGCGCACGTCTATCCGTCGTTGTCGACGGTTCGCATCGACGGCACGACGATCGGCATGAAGACGGCCGAGGCGTTGCTGGCGCGCTTTGCCGAGGATTCGAAACCTGATGCGCCGAAGAGCAAGGTGAGCATCGATACGGGATTTACGATCATCGATCGGGACAGCGCCTGATACGTTCGGATTCCTGCGCGTTGTGCGGCCATTGCCGCTGCAACCGATGGAGGACATGCACCCGATTCGCCGCGCGGTATTTGAGCCGCGCATGCCAGCTGCCACAGCGTCGCACCACTCTGTCGAGGTTATGCAATGAAAGCCGGAATCAGCGTGCTGACCCTCGGCGTCGACGATCTCGACGCCGCCGTAACGTTCTATCGCGACGGGCTGGGTTTGCCGACGCAAGGCATCGTCGGCACCGAGTTCGAGCACGGCGCGGTCGCCTTTTTCGACCTCCAGAACGGACTCAAGCTCGCGGTGTTCGAGCGCGGCAATCTCGCGCATGACGCCGGACTGCCGATGACGGCGCGCAGCGCGACCGAGTTCTCGATCGGGCACAACGTCGCGAGCGAGCGCGAAGTCGATGACGTGATGCGGCAAGCGCTTGCTGCCGGCGCCCGAATGGTGAAACCGGCCGGAAAGACCTTCTGGGGTGGCTACTCAGGATACTTCCAGGACCCGGACGGGCATCTCTGGGAGATTGTCTTCAATCCCGAGTTGATGCCGGGAGATTGAGGGCGGCTGCCGTCGGTGGACGAACGTAGCGTGGTCCGGCACGACGACGTCTCCTCAAAGCACCGGCAACACCGCACGAATATGGTCCGCAAACGCCGCCGTCAAATGCGACGGCCGCTTCCGGTCGAACCTCAGCGTAATGCCCACCGCCGGCAACGGCGGCAGCCCGCGATCGGCGGCGAGGATCGCCAGATCGGCAGGCACCGCCGTTTGCGTCATCACCGCGAATGCCTGTCCTGAACGCACCAGCGCGGTCAGCCCCGCGAGGCTGCTGCTCGCATACGCGACGCGATAATCGCGCCCGGCGCGCTGCAACGCATCGCAGGCCGCGATGTGATCGAGCGTATCGGGATCGGAAAGCGCGAGCGGCAACGGATTGAACTGCGCGGCATCCTGCCCCGGATAACCGATCCATACCAGCTGCTCGCGGCGGATGAAATCGTCGTTCGAACCATCGTCCGGCAACGAGATCATCGCCAGATCGACGGCCCGCTTGTCGAGCTGTTCGAGCAACCGCGGCGTCGGCCCGCACACGACCTCGACGATCGCCTGCGGATGCTGGCTCGAGAACCGCCGCAGCAGCGACGGCAGGAACACGGCCGCGTAATCGTCCGGGCAGCCGAACCGGATGGTGCCCGACAGGCCCGTGCCGCACAGGTCGGCCAGCGCCTCGTCGTGCTGCCGCAGGATGCGCTGCGCATGCGCCAGAAGGCGCTCGCCGGGATGCGTCAGCACCACGCCGCGGCCGGTGCGCTGGAACAGCGGCTGATCGACGCTTTCCTCGAGCCGCCGCATCTGCTGGCTGAGCGCGGACTGCGTGCGGCCGACCCGCGCCGCCGCGCGACTGAGCGAGCGCACCTCGGCGATGACGACGAACGAGCGCAGCAGGTCGATTTCGAGCGAACGTCCCAAGGTATTAGCTCCTTTTCTACCTTGCATAAGAATTATTCGTTTCCATAAAACCAGACCGGCGCCTAGACTGCAAGCGATCCTTGGCCCTTGTCCGGAGAAGCCCGATGTCCCTGAACGACGACGCCACCTTCTGGCACAACGCCAGGCAGCACCTGATCCGCTACGGCGGCACGTTCGAGCCGATGATCATCGAGCGCGCGCAAGGCAGCTTCGTCTACGACGCCGACGGCCGCGCGATCCTCGATTTCACGTCGGGACAGATGAGCGCGGTGCTCGGGCACAGCCATCCGGAGATCGTCGCCGTCATCAGCGAATACGCGGGCAAGCTCGATCACCTGTTCAGCGGGATGCTGTCGCGTCCGGTCGTCGATCTCGCCACGCGCCTCGCCGACATCACGCCGCCGGGGCTCGATCGCGCGTTGCTGCTGAGCACCGGCGCCGAATCGAATGAAGCCGCGATCCGGATGGCGAAGCTCGTCACCGGCAAGTACGAGATCGTCGGCTTCGCGCAGTCGTGGCACGGGATGACAGGCGCGGCGGCCTCTGCCACGTACAGCGCCGGCCGCAAGGGCGTCGGCCCGGCCGCCGTCGGCTCGTTCGCGATTCCGGCGCCGTTCACGTACCGGCCGCGCTTCGAACGCAACGGCACCTACGACACGCTCGCCGAACTCGACTACGCGTTCGACCTGATCGATCGCCAGTCGAGCGGCAACCTCGCCGCGTTCATCGCGGAGCCGATCCTCAGTTCGGGCGGCATCATCGAACTGCCGGAAGGCTACATGGCGGCACTCAAGCGCAAGTGCGAGGAACGCGGGATGCTGCTGATCCTCGACGAAGCGCAAACCGGCGTCGGGCGCACCGGCACGATGTTCGCGTGCCAGCACGACGGCGTGACGCCCGACATCCTCACGCTGTCGAAGACGCTCGGCGCCGGGCTGCCGCTCGCGGCCGTCGTCACGTCCGCGCAGATCGAGGAACGCGCGCACGAGCTCGGCTACCTGTTCTATACGACACACGTATCGGACCCGCTGCCGGCCGCGGTCGGCCTGCGCGTGCTCGACGTGGTGCAGCGCGAAGGGCTCGTCGCACGCGCGACCGTGATGGGCGACCGCCTCCGGCGCGGCCTGCTCGACCTGATGGAACGCTACGACTGCATCGGCGACGTGCGCGGACGCGGGTTGCTGCTCGGCGTCGAGATCGTCAAGGATCGGCGCACGAAAGAACCGGCGGACGGCCTCGGCGCGAAGATCACGCGCGAGTGTATGAATCTCGGGCTCAGCATGAACATCGTGCAGTTGCCCGGCATGGGCGGCGTGTTCCGGATCGCGCCGCCGCTGACCGTCACCGAAGCGGAAATCGATCTCGGGCTGTCGTTGCTCGAGCAGGCGATCCGGCGCGCGCTGTAACGGAACGCCAGGCGCAACGGCGCCCGCAAACAGCGCGCGGCAAGATTCGGGCACGAGCAAGCGTGCCGCACCGCGCGCGTCGGAACCTAGTCACGCCGCCCGGCCCGGAACACGCTGCACAATTCGTCATGATTGTGTACGTTGAGCCGGCGATAGATCTTGCGAACATGATCGACGACCGTGCTGTCGCGCAGCGCGAAGTCACGCGCAATTTCGCTGTGCGAACGGCCCAGCACGAGCTGCACACAGAGTTCGCGTTGTCGCTCGGTCAGGCCGAACGCAAAACCGAGTCGCTCGACCGTCAGCCTGAGTGGCGGAAAGTGTTCGATATGGATCACGATCGCGGCATCGCGTTGCAACGCGGCCGCGTCGGTACATCGATAGGCCTTGAAGCGGAAACGCCCCGCGTGGTTGCGACGCTCGAGCGTCGCAGGTGGCGCCGGGTAGCCGAGCCAGATCCGGTTGATGTTCGACCGCAACGGTGCGAGCCAGTCCGGCAAGCGTTCGTGACGGTAGAACGCGAGCGGCTCGCCGGTCGCGAGCGACAGCATCCGGATGCTGTCTGCGTTGTACAGCAGCAGCCGGCCATCGTCGTCGACCACCATGATCGCGGACTCGCTGAATTCCGATTCGTGCAGTGTTGGCTGCACGGGCCGCGACAGCGCATGGGCAAGATGCCGTGCCACGGGTTCGATGTCGCGATGGTCCTGTTCCGAGAACGGACGACAGCCTGATGCGCGCGACAGCAGCAGGCTGCCCCAGCCGCGCGTGCCGTCCGTCGCGGTCAGCTCGAGACAGTGGCGCATCGACACCGGCCGCCACAGGTCCGCGTACATCTCGCTCGACAGCAGTGCATCGTCGTAGTGCGCGCTGTTGTCGAAACCGCGTCCGCGGCGCATCGCATCGGAAAACGTGACGCCCAGCACCTCCTGCCGCTCAGTGTTATGGATGTTCGCGAAATACGTCGGCAACAACGAGTAGACCACATCGTTTTCGCTGCACACGTCCGACACGGCATAGTGCTCGTCCGCATAGAAGAACATGCCCCAATCGGCACCGACGATGCGCCGGGTCGCCTCAATCACATGAGGAATGACGAGGTGCGGCTCGACAGCGAGCGAACAGAGCCGACGAATATGACTCGCAAGCGCGACGTGTTTGTCAGACATGAATCCGCTCCTCGAACATGCACCGGCTTCGCTCGCGGGGCGGGGCGAGACGCTCGACATCACACGTTCCGCGATCTCAGTCCAGTGTAGACATTCCACATGACAACGACCGCAATTACCCCCTTTCAAGAGGGCGTCAAAGCGGCATGCGGGTTCTATCATGTCGCCATTCCGGCTGCATTTGCATGACGAACCCGCCGCTGCGTTCGGCATGCGGGATGTGTGCGGCGCGATGCAATTGCGGCGGAATGCCCCGCGATTTGCGATGCGGAATCCGCGTCGGTCGCAGCGTTGTTGTTGCATCGCTAGTTCATGTGAGGTGCCACGATGAAGAGCATGTACAAGGCGGCACTGGCCGTCATCTGTGTGTTGGGTGCGTCGGGTCTCGCCCGGGCGCAGGACGAAGGCGCCGCGGCGACGGCGAGCAAGCCGTCCGACGCGGCGATCAGCGCGACGTCGATGGGCAGCATGCCCAGCGCCGGTTCGCAAGCGGGGGCACCGGCCGGACTCACGCGCGCACAGGTCAAGGAGGAGTACCTGCGTATGCAGAAGTCGGGAGAACTCCGGCGTCTCAACGACTTGTATGGCGGCGGCCAGTAGCACCGAGTGTCCGGCCCGGCCTGGTCGCTCGTGTATCGGGTGGGGAGTAGCGACGGCGCGACCATGCATGGCCGACGAATGGACAGCGAGGAAAGGCGCGCCCGAAGCGCTCGGCGAGCCTGACGAGGATGCGGCCGGGAATCGCTACGGTCGCATGTTCGACCAGCCGATGCTGGTGTTCGCGACCGACCTGGACGGTCTGCAGACCGCGCACCGGCACGCGCTGTCGCGCGAGGTCAGGATCGTGCCGCGCTGCATTTGCGCGACGTGCTGAAGAGCACGTTCAGGATCAGCCAGGGGAAAGAAACCATCAGCAGGTCAAGGCCGAATATCTGCTGATCGAGGCGTTTCGCGTCGTCGATCGACTGCGTGTCGACGTTCGCGACGATTCGTTTGTCCTTCATCGGATTCCGCTGGAGGACGAATGCGATTTGACGAGAAGGAGGTATCCGGAATTCCGTGTGTGAGGCAGGTTAAAACTCAGATTCCGATACTAAAGCGCTCTGGGTAAAGCAGCGCGAACTGGGTCATCGCGCTCTTCCAATCGAGTCGGGAGCCGGTCCACTTGGCAACGACGTTGCGCAGCGCCAGCCAGATCAGTTACAAAATTCCCGTAGACCGCCGGCCCGTTGCAGGCCGGCGGCCTTCTCGATCAACCGCCGAGATACGCCTGCTTGATCCGGTCGTTCGCGAGCAGGTTCACGCCGGTATCAGCGAGCACTACGCGCCCTGTTTCGAGCACGTAGCCGCGATCGGCCACACCCAGCGCCTTGTTCGCGTTCTGCTCGACCAGGAACACCGTGACGCCTTCGTCACGAATCGCCCGGATGATGTCGAAGATCTGCGCGATCACGAGCGGCGCGAGGCCCAGCGTCGGTTCATCGAGCAGCAGCAGGCGCGGCTTGCTCATCAGCGCACGGCCGATCGCCAACATCTGCTGCTCGCCGCCCGACATCGTGCCGGCCCGCTGCGCCGCGCGCTCCTTCAGGCGCGGAAACAGCTTGAACACGTGCTCGATGCCGTCGTCGATTTCATGACGGCTCGCGAAGAACCCGCCCATCTTCAGGTTCTCGAGCACCGTCAGGCTCGGGAACACGCGCCGCCCTTCCGGCGAGATCGCCATCCCCTGCCGCATGATCTGGTGCGTCGACATCGCGGTGATGTCCTTGCCCTCGAACAGCACGCGGCCCGACGACGCGCGCGGCGTGCCGCACACGGTCATCATCAGCGTCGTCTTGCCGGCACCGTTGCTGCCGATCAGCGTGACGATCTCACCCTTGTTCACCTCGATCGACACGCCCGCGAGCGCCTCGACCGCGCCGTAGTGCGTATGGACCTGTTCCAGCTTCAGCATCACTCTTCCCCCAGATACGCCTTGATCACGCGCGGGTCGTTGCGGACCGCTTCCGGCGTGCCGATCACGATCGGCCGGCCGTGCTCCATCACGAGGATGCGGTCGGACACGCCCATCACGAGGCTCATGTCGTGTTCGATCAGCAGCACCGATACGCCGAACTCGTGACGCAGCTTGTCGATCAGGTGCTGCAGCTCGATCTTCTCCTGCGGGTTGAGACCGGCCGCCGGCTCGTCGAGCATCAACAGGCGCGGCTCGGTGATCATGCAGCGCGCGATCTCCAGACGCCGCTGGTGCCCGTACGACAGCGTGCCGGCCTGGCGGTTGGCGACCGACCTCAGCCCCATCCGGTCGAGCCACACCGACGCGCGCTCGAGCGCTTCCTTCTCGGCGCGGCGATACGCGGGCGTCGCGAACAGGCCCGGCAACAGCCCTGCCTTCACCTTGCGATGCTGCGCGACGAGAAGGTTCTCGACGACGGTCAGCGACTTGAACAGGCGGATGTTCTGGAACGTGCGCACCAGGCCCTTCAACGCGATCTGGTGGCTCGGCAGCCCCGCGATCGCGTGGCCGTCGAGCACGACATCGCCGCCGGTCGGCTTGTAGAAGCCGCCGACGCAGTTGAACACCGTGGTCTTGCCCGCGCCGTTCGGCCCGATGATCGCGAACACCTCGTTGCGGCGCACGTCGAAATCGATGCCGTCCACCGCGAGCAACCCGCCGAAGCGCATCTGCAGCCCGGCGACCTTCAACAGTTCTGCATTCGCGCTCATTGCGGCAGCTCCACGTGGGGACGGCTCGCGGGCAGCAGGCCCTGCGGACGCCACATCATCATCAACACCATCACCAGACCGAAGATCAGCATCCGGTATTCGGCGAAGCCGCGCGCGACTTCCGGCAGCACGGTCAGCAGGATCGCCGCGAGAATCACGCCGAGCTGCGAACCCATCCCGCCGAGCACGACGATCGCGAGGATCAGCGCCGATTCGATGAAGGTGAACGATTCCGGATTCACGAGGCCCTGCCGCGCCGCGAAGAACGCGCCGCCGATACCGGCGAACGCCGCGCCGAGCGTGAACGCCGACAGCTTGATGCGGGTCGGGTTCAGGCCCAGCGAACGGCACGCGATCTCGTCGTCGCGCAGCGCTTCCCACGCGCGGCCCATCGGCATGCGGATCAGGCGACTCGTCACGAACAGCGTGAAGCCGACCAGCACCAGCGCAATCAGGTACAGGAAGATCACCATGTGCTCGCCGCTGTATTCCAGCCCGATCAGTTCATGGAAGGTCTTCGCGCCTTCGACGCTCGCCGAGCGCGCCATCTCGAAGCCGAACACCGTCGGCTTCGGAATGCTCGAGATGCCGTCCGGGCCGCCGGTGAGGCTCGTCAGGTTGTTCGCGAGCAGGCGGATGATTTCGCCGAAGCCGAGCGTGACGATCGCGAGATAGTCGCCGCGCAGGCGCAACACCGGGAAGCCGAGCAGGAAGCCGAACGTCGCCGCCGCGATCGCCGCGATCGGCAGGCACTCCCAGAACGACAGCCCGAAGTACTGGTTCAGCATCGCGTACGTATAGCCGCCGACCGCATAGAACCCGACATAGCCGAGATCCAGCAGCCCCGCGAAACCGACCACGATGTTCAGCCCGAGGCCGAGGATCACGTAGATCAGCGCGAGCGTCGCGATGTCCACGGCGCCGCGCGAACCGAAGAACGGCCACACGAACCCGACCGCGAGCATCACCCAGATGACCGCGCGCTGCTGCTGCGCGCCCATCGCAGGCATCGCCGGCAGCTTCACCGCGGATTTCGCGCGCACCAGCCACGGCTTGAACAGCTGGAACAGGAACACGGCCGCGACCGCGATCCACACCGGACGCCAGTGCGGCGTGAGCACGACCTGGTAGCCGTCGAGCTTCAGCTGCAGGCCGAGCACCGGAATCGTGAGGATCGCCGTCAGCAGCGCGGCGGCCGCGGCATTCTTCAGCGCCTGGCCGACCGACGCGTCGGCGGCCGGGCGGCGAACGGAAATGACTTGACTCATCTGCGTCTCCCTCAGACCTTTTCGATGTCCGACTTGCCGAGCAGGCCGGTCGGGCGGAAGAGCAGGATCAGCACGAGCAGGCCGAACGCGACGACGTCCTTGTACTCGGCCGGCATGTAGCCTGCGGCGAAGGTTTCGGCGAGGCCGAGCAGCACGCCGCCGAGCATCGCGCCCGGAATGCTGCCGATCCCGCCGAGCACCGCGGCGGTGAACGCCTTGATGCCCGCGACGAAGCCGATATACGGATTCAGCTTGCCGATCGTCAGCCCGATCAGCACGCCGCCGACGGCCGCCAGCATCGCACCGAGCACGAACGTGAACGAGATCACGCGGTTCGTGTCGATGCCGAGCAGGTTCGCCATCTTCATGTCCTCGGCACACGCGCGGCACGCGCGGCCCATCCGCGAATGCGAGATGAACAGCGTGAGCGCGATCATCAGCACGAGCGTCACGCAGACGATCAACAGACGCGCATACGGAATCGTCACGTCGAAGTCTCCGCCGAGGTGGATGTCGAATGCGCCGGAGATCAGCACCGGCACGGACACGTCGCGCGCGCCCTGGCCGATCTGCACGTAGTTCTGCAGGAAGATCGACATGCCGATCGCGGAGATCAGCGGCACGAGGCGCGGGCCGCCGCGCAGCGGCCGATACGCGACACGTTCGACCGCGAAGCCGTACAGGCCGGTGACGAGCACCGACACGATCAGTGCGGCGCCGAGCACGAGCGGCAGCGGATAGCCGGCGGAGATGCCGATGGCGGTGAGGGTCACGAGGCCCACGTACGCGCCGATCATGTAGATCTCGCCGTGGGCGAAGTTGATCATGCCGATGATGCCGTAGACCATCGAATAGCCGATGGCGATCAACGCATAGATCGCACCCAGCGTCAGGCCGTTGACCAGTTGCTGGGCGAATTGCGGAAAGAAGTCAGTCATGTGCGGGAAGCTCCCGTTGGCGCTGTGTCGCAGGCCGTCGCCGGATCACGGCGTTCGGCCGCGCGCAACGCACGGTGTCGTCTCGGACCGCCCCCTTTGGCCGCGCAAGGGGCAAAAGCGCGGCCAAATGCGCACGCGCCCCGTCCGGGTCTCGGACAGGGCGGGTGCGCGGGCGGGTACTTCGTTGTTACTTGGCGGCGGTCTTCGTCGCGTCCTTGTGCCACGTGTAGACGACGAACTTGAACGCCTTCAGGTCGCCCTGTGCGTCATACGCGACCTTGCCGATCGGCGTGTCGAACGTCGTCTTGTGCATGTACGCGGCGACCTTCGTCGGGTCGGTCGTCTTCGCGCCGGCGATCGCGTCGGCGATGATCTTCACCGCTGCGTACGACGGCATCTGGAACGCGCCGTTCGGGTCGCGCTTCTTGTCCGCGAATGCCTTCACGAGGCCTGCGTTGGCCGGATCGGCCGAGAAGTCCGCCGGCAGCGTGACGAGCATGCCTTCCGAAGCCGGGCCGGCGATCGCCGTCACGTCCTTGTTGCCCACGCCTTCAGGCCCCATGAACGCTGCCTTCACGCCCTGCTCGCGCGCCTGGCGCATCAGCAGGCCCATTTCCGGGTGGTAGCCGCCGAAGTAGACGAAGTCGACGCCTTGCGACTTCAGCTTCGTGATGATCGCCGAGTAGTCCGAATCGCCGGCGTTGATGCCTTCGAACAGCACGACCGGGATCTTCGCGGCTTCGAGGTCCTTCTTCACAGACGACGCGATGCCCTGGCCGTACGACTGCTTGTCGTGCAGGATCGCGACCTTCTTCGGCTTCACGTTGTTGATGATGTAGTGCGCGGCGGCCGGGCCTTGCTGGTCGTCACGGCCGATCGTGCGGAAGATGAAGTGGCGCTTCTTGCCTTCCGTCAGCTGCGGCGCGGTGGCCGACGGCGTGACCATCACGATGCCTTCGTTCTCGTAGATGTCGGAGGCGGGAATCGTCGACCCCGAGCACACGTGGCCGATCACGTACTTGATCTTCTGGCTGACGATCTTGTTGGCGACGGCGACGGCCTGCTTCGGTTCGCATGCGTCGTCCATCTGCACGACTTCGAACTTGTTGCCGCCCGCGCCGCCTGCCGCGTTGATCTGTTCGATCGCGGTCAGCGCGCCGGCCTTCACCATGTCGCCGTATTGGGCGACCGAGCCGCTCATCGGACCAGCGATGGCGATCTTCACGGTTTCCGCTTGCGCGGCGGCGGCGCCGGCGGCGAACAGCACGGCGGCGACGGAAATGGACGTAAGACGGGACAGCGTCATCTGGGAGCTCCTCGATGTTGTTTAGTCATACGGGCAAAGGCGGCATGACTTGCGCAATCGAACAGCACCCGGGGCGAGGACATGGGACACGCCCGAGACACATGAAGACGGACCTGCGGATGAATGTTGCGTAGCGGGGCCCGGCTCTTGCAGTCCCCCAAGGGGGACGTCTGGTTCGGAAAGACATCGTGATGCGTCTTGCATTGCGCAAGCGTTTCGCCTGCCCCGCTTGCCAACTGCTTGTTCGGAGGGATGGTCCGACAGCCGTTGGCAAGGCAGTCGAAATTATATGGGGGTTTTTAAATGGTCTGTCAAAAATGCCGGCGTTATGAGGGAAAACACGGAGAAACTTACCGGGGTGGCGGTGGCGATTTGGGAGCAACTGGCGGGAGGGCTAACGTTTGCCGTGGGTGCTATTGGGTTGCGATTTGTGGTGGGTTGGTGGGGCAGTTCCTTGCACGGTAAGGCTTGTGGCGATTTGTGGTCGTGTGTCGGATGATTTTTTACTTTAAAGGGTCCGATCTATTTAAATCAATCGACTGATGATTGTGCTGGCGTGCACCGATGCGGGGCGTTGGGCCGGGGCCCGAAATCCTTCTGTCTGCTGACGTTTATGGCCATGATGAAAGCTATTTGTTGTTTTTATGAAATAATGCGAACTCGCCTCTGCAACCCAGCCAGCCTTCCTGCGAGTCGCGTCCACCGCACTTCGTAGTCGCTTCAGGGCCGCTTCGACGCCCATCCGTCGCCCAGCCGCCAGCCAGTGATCTGCCGTTTTTTCTCATTGCATATCACCTGCTTCGGATCGCCGATGAATCATCCTCTCCGTTTGTCCTCCGCCGCCGCGATTGCGTGTGTGCTTTCTGTTTCCACTGCGAACGCTTCGAGCCGCGATTCGCTGGTCGATCGCTCGGGTGGGGCCAATGTGTTTCGCTCGGAACACCGGGCTGTGGCTCGGGACGATGGACGTGCGGCAAGGACGACGCGGCGCGTGCAGTATGCGGCGCCGGTTGAACGTAGTCCGTTCGATACGCCCGATACGCGGCCGTTGCGGGTTTCGGGCGATACGCTTAAGTCACAGCCTTCGGCTGAACACGAATCTGCGGATTCCGTATGGCCTTCGAACCGAGTCGCGCTCGGCGCGGGTGGTAGCGATAGCTTCGGTCGCGCGTTGCCGAGGCACGAACAGCGCGAACAGAACTGGAACGAATACGTGCGGGCCAATGGGTCACCCGCTCCGGGCGGCGGGAACGCGTATGCGCCGACGGGGCCTTCCGATGCCGCACGCGGTCCGCATAGCACGCCGAATCCGTACGATCCGTCGGTGCCGCAACCGGAGACGCGGACGTTCTATGACGACGGCGCGGGTTCGCATTGCACAGCTACGGGCGGTGCGGGGACGTCGCGGTCGTCTTGCAATATCGCTTGGTGATGTTTGGCGGTGGCCGGTGGCGGCTACCCTACCCGGCTTGATGTGCGCCTTTGCGCGGCACGGTCGCATGCTGTGTTGGAACTCGCATTTACGCGAGTTGAATTTCGACTAGGCCGCGCGTCTGCGCGGCCTTTCCTATCGCCGGTTCAACGGCGAGCACGGGCTGGATGTAGTTGTTCGCGCCACACTAGCCGATCGGCTAATTCGCCTCCAGACGAATCGAGCCGATGTGCAGCGCGGCTGCCGCATCTCACATCGCCGTGATAATCAGCCTTCCCGGCTCGACCGCTATCCGCACCTTTTTGCTCGGCTCAAAACCCACATCATTGATGAGCCACATTCCGCCTATCTTCATATACGGATAGAACGTTTTGGGCCTGACGCTGTAGTTCTTCGGAACACCCCAGATTTCCTGGACCGTCACGAAGCGTTCCGTAATCGGGAGACGTGCTTTATCATTCGCCTTAGCCATGGGCAACTCCTAGATAGTTGGCTGTGGTTAGCGGGTCGTAAGTGTTGGTAGCACTTGCGGCCCGCGCTCGTTTACTTCCGCATTTTTATGTTTCGGATTCCTCCTTTGTTATCGCCTCGACGAAACGGAGCTTCGACGCGGCTTACCAGCTGTCTGGCGTCCATTCGCACGCGATGCACGCGCGATCATCATTGGACACTCCTATTGGACCATCTCTAACGTCAAATATTTGCGTCCCGCGCGAACGTTAGCCATTCGGCATAAGCACGTAATTTCGTCTGCGTCCGCTGGGCTATTGCATGCGCTGACGCGAACTGAGAAAGTGAACCGAGGTGGATGTCGATCAGCCTCATAACGCACCGATTCGAAACAGTTTGAATAAATTTGACTCATTGCAAGAGTGACCTGCGGCGGGTCACGTCAGCTTGCCCTGCGTTCGCAGAATCTCGCGATGCAGGTCATCCCGTTCGATATCGGCCACCGTAGCACCGTCGAAACTGATCTGGTGCACGTGCCCCGAACCGTAATGCAGCCAATCGATCGTGCGCTCGCCGGAAATCGTCGTGCTGACGCGATTGCCAAGCTCGTCGTAAGTGTGCGCGAGCCAGCCAGTCGGCGTGTACTCCTCGACGACCTCACCGCGCGCGTCGTATTTCAGGCTGACCCGGTTCTTCAGCGACGGCCCGCGCGCGGCAAGCGCGTACAACTCGGCCGATGTGATTCGGCCTGCCTTGTCATACAGGTATTCACAACGCGCGTGCGGAGCTTGCTTCGCCGTCAGCTGCCCGATCGCATCGCGCTCGTATCGCGTCTCGATCTGTCCATCGCGGACAATCGTGCCCCGGCCGCACACGTAGTACTCGTAGGTACGCTTGTGACCATCGAGCCCGATTCGTCGGCCGAAGCCGATCTCGCGGTGCTGCTGTGCTGCGACAGACGCTCGTCGCAGGAATGCGCTGAGCTGCGCGGCGTGTCGATCGGCACGATCCGCTCGCAGATCAAGTCGATCTATGCGAAGACGGAAGTAACGCGGGCGGCGCAGTTGACGTCGCTGGTCATGCAGACGTAACCTGGCGGGACCCGAATTGATGAAGCGGCTGATGTTTGGACCGTGAATTCGGCGAACTCTGCGCGAAGGCCATTTGGCTTGGAGTGAAAGAGGTTCATGTCGCTACTAAGACTCTACGAGCAACGTGGCCGCGGTAACCCTGATACTTCTGTATAAACCGATGACCTTACCCACACTCAATGTGGAGTTTGAAAAACCAATAACGTCTTCGTTCTGGACGCCGTGACGCTCGGGTCAGCCAACGAAATACACAAATCGACGAATATATCTGTCGCGATAGCGAAAGACTCGGGCTCTGCTATTTTCATCTGGTCGGAATTGGGCCAAAATATAGCGACTTCCTCCTCCTCAACCTCATCCAAACCTGACCACAGAGAATCGGACAACGCATCCCAGCTCCGATTGCTGTGTAACGGCGGATCTAGCGGGCATGTGCTACGAATCGCATCAAAAAACTGATTCTTGGATGCAACTCTGTCAGGCAAACACATGACTAGCCAGCCGCTGTGCCTGCACTCTTCGGCAACGCGTTCCGCTTCGCCCGAATCGACCACATAAAATCCTGGCTTACGCAGCATCATAAATCACCCGATCTGAACAACAGCAGGATTTCCTGTATCGCCATAACGCGTCCATGTGTAATACACCTCTCCCGTTTGGTTGTTCACCACAATGCGATTCGTGCCCGCGCCTGTAGTGCCGGGGAATGGCGCGACCCGGTACGCCTGATAGGAGACGTAGGACCTTTGTCTCCGGGCAAGTCGCCAGCACAGTTCTTAAATTGCGTGCCTCACTTCATTGACAAAGCGTCGTCCCAATGTCAAGCCAATCCTTCTGGCACGATCGACGCCAACTTGTGCCAATCGTCTTATTAAAAACCCAGACTTTCTGGATCAGGAAGATCTGAGATTGAATAACCACTCGTGATATTTCCTCTTATCCCGATCAGACACTCTCCCACCAACAAGATCTCGTGCGAATTCCCTCTGAAAGTTCATTTCATTTTCAACCGGGTTAGCGACATTTCCGCCTATTAGATCAAAACCCTCCAAATAGTCAATCCGATTTACCAAAATCTCAGCACACGCCACCACTCGTTCTACTTTGTGCTCGGCACACCACTTATCCAAGAAAGAAAGCCCTGCCAGCAAATCAGTCGCACCTTGGGCTGCTGCTTCGTCATCCATTTCGACTGCATCAGGATCCCAGTTGACTTGCTCTAAATCGCTTAGTGGATTGGAGTTTAGGTTCCATTCCACACATGTTCCAGGTAGTCATCAACTCGCTGCCTGATCTGTACGCTCGTAATCCCCGCATGGGTACCAAGGAACTCAAATATTGAGTCATCGTGCGCAAGCCCAATGCAGCACCAAACACCGAAACGAGCAAGGGTATCCAACTTCCCCGAAGCGAGGATCGATTTGAGATATTTTTTGTGTGCCTCGATATCGAACATGCGCATCTCCTAATCAAAAACCCCACCAGCTTGATCCACGTGAGGCTAGCATGACGGACACGATGCATTTCATTGCCCCCCAAGAGATATCCCCGACGACTATTTCACCGTAAGAGTCTTCGACCCCGCAGGTACATTCATGTTGCCGCGAGATTCCGAACATGGCGGCAGCGATAAAATTCGACCATTACACAACTGGATCGTATGTAATGAGCCAGCGAATCGTATGCACAAGCCTCATCGCTCCAGTAAAGTCACTGAAACCAACTTACCGAGGCCGCCTGATCAGCTCTGCATTTGAATCGACCTCCGCTCGCGACTGATCAATGCGAGCGAATGCCATACAGCTGCTCGAATTGAATAATAAAGCAGCATCGCAAATTTCTTGACATTAAAAATCAAGCTCTAAATTCATCGTTTTCACGATAATAATTTACCTCATCGATAAACCACTTTAGATCATAATTTTCACCGACCTTGCTTTTTAAAATATAGCTCAGCTGATTCACCAACATCCAACATCTCAAGTTATACTTCTCGACCGACTTCGGCATCTCCATGTCCTCGTCGTCCAGATAAATTTCATCATCACCCAGATCTTGAATGTAATCCCACGGGATGTAGAAAAACCTCGCCCCCTCTGGATCACTCCGCCACGAATCAAGATTTGCGTAAATCCAGTCTTTTTCTGACAACGACCAGATATTTTCAATCAACTCCAACAGAGAATTATAAATTTGCATGAGCGCACCCAATCATCACCCCCTTTCACCCACAAGCTTATATTGAATTCATTTTATTCAGCCACAAATCATAAATCTCGCCACAAATCCTTTCAACGAGATCGAGAAAAGATCGCATGCTCGAAAAGAGTCACTCTCAAACACCGCTCCGTTTATTGGACGAATCGCCCTCCTCGCGCCCCGCTCTCCCGACACAAATCACAATTGCATCGGTTTATACGAAAGCATTTTCTCCACAATTTCCTCCAGCGACATATCCTCGCACTTTTTCTGAAATATATAATCCATTGCACTCGGATCAATCACGTTCTTATTCAAAATTTCAATGTCATTTTCAGCCTCCTCATCGGAGGTATAATTTGACTCCCTCATTCTTCCGACCAGTACGATCAATTCATCCCTATTCATCATCCGACCTCTCACAAGCGGCATCCAAGATCACCTAACCACCTATCGCGTTAAGGTTCCGGATAAACGGGAATCTTTCTTTCGCCACGAATTTCAAAAATCCTCACATCCCCCCCCGCTCCCCGCCACCGACAACACTCGATCAGGAAAACGCCCCTCCGGCCATTTAACTACTATCCCAACAATACTCCCGCTAGCATCATACGAATAATTCGTCTCTGTATACTCAAGGCTTCGTTTTTCAAGCTGAAATACACCAGAGACCTTTCCACTTACATAGCTCAATCGCACAACTCGAGTCACTTGAGAATCAGGATTCTCTTTAAATGTATTTCCATATACATACCGAGTTGCAGCACTTTCCGAATATTTGTAAAAATCATCGGAACGCATCCAATCCCGACTTCCGGGTGGACCGCCCAATTTACCATACGCAACCATATGTATTACTCGCCCTTGTTCATCGCACGAATAACAATATCGTTGTGGTCCCGACTCCGATTTGCCTTTCAACATACGCCCGGGCTTCACTCCGAGCATCTCAATGCGATAGGGTTCGAGAGAAAATGGGGAACCGGCACCAGTTCCCCACCCTTCTGATTTAGCGTTCTCTTTCGCCAACCTCAAAAACTTCGAATAAGCTCCATCGCTTTCATGCAGCAACTCAACAAGATCGTCCTTCTTCATTTATCACCCATCTTTTCCTTTGTGGAATGCCTTCCCATTCTCAAGATCGGTTCTGATTTTTTTCAACCCAGCCCCAAAATCGCGGAGCCGCATTTTCTTTATCCCAATTATCGAAAACGCATTGTTTGCATGAGTTACTATGAACGCTTTCCTCAGCATGGGCGGTCGACAGATCGCCGGCTAGACGCGAACCAGTGTCTTTAGAAAGACAAGCACCATTCTCAAATGCCGAAAAACCACTCAATGAATTCATTGAAATCGGCCCACCGAGCCTTGAGATCGCCCTTCGTCAATCGTTCAAGATCATCTCCCAGTCCAATATCAAACACCTCACCAGTCTCCATGTTATAGAAATACCCCCGCCCTCCCGAAAATGCATCCAGCGGAATATATGGCTCCGGCACCTTGAGAACATCACGAGCCACCTTCAATCTACCAATATAATCAGAATTATTCAAAAACCAGCAAATTTGATATTTCTCTCCATTCTCCGACGTGAACGTCGGACCATCATCGACGTGCAAATAAAATTGCGAAAAATCTGATGATATATCGCCCCACGCCTTCAAAATGGCAGCACTATACGTCGGCTCAACGTCATCAAACCACCAGTCTTTACTCCGACAAAACGAAATAATTTTTCTCGACAGCATATCGCCCCCACAACGCCCAACAGTTTTTCCCTCGCTCTACTTTCGTAGCAGCACGTTGTTTCGAATATGCCTCGCGATCCGCATTAAATTCGCCCTATCGACGGAATTTACAGGGCATGCATTCGGAAAACATGGGTGAAGCGCATTACTACCCGGTAACGCGCCCTATTGCGTCCGTTTCGCGTCTCACAAAAAAAAATCAAAAGGACTTCACACGCAGATAATTTTATTGCGTCCCAACATAACTATCTTCTCCGCACGCCCCCGCGTTTGTGAGTGAGATAGTCTTGTCGCGCGATGGATTCATTCAATAAACACTTCGGATAGGCGGAGAACTGGAGAAACCAGCCCACCGCCCTCGTTAGCAACGATTCAAGCCCAGCCCTTCCGATTTTTAGAGAGGCAAATATTTTACCTATCAAATCTTCCACTCGACAGCAGCTTTCCTTTCTTTCCACCCCATGGGTCATCGCGCAAATACATTGCTTGTCGATGCATGGCATCCGAGGTAAATGTAAACTTGTAGAATACTTCCTCTCCCTCACAGACCTCGTAATACACATCGTAAGAAGCAAGCGGTAACGGCAGCGCAAACTTGAATTTTTCAGTTGCCGAGGCAACTTCCAACGCGCCGGGATCAGTGATACGAAACGGAGCAACAATGCATCGCGCCGCCTGCTCGCCATCTCAAATTTATCCGCTACTCGCAAATACACCTTTGCGCCAAACGCGTCGTCCGGAAGTGGATCAAAAATGACGTAGTCGTCGTGAAGTACCGCACCTTGATCACGGTTGCCCGTTCCCCATTGGATCAAACCTTCGTCATACGGTCTAGACCTAACTAGAATCTGGCTATGGGAAATCAATAGATCGACTGTTTGGCCGAGATTGCCACTCATTTCATTCAAAGCCGACGATTACCATGCTAAATCATTGTGTTACCCAATTGAGTATCACTCGGGCGATTCCCTATAAATTTGCAACCTACCAAAGACCCATTGTGAAACTCTGCACCCTCGAACGTACACTCATTGAACGTACAGCCAAGGAGGACAGCCTTTTTCATATTTGCCCGGTCAAATGAACACTTTTCGAAGGTAGCCCCCCGAGCCATCGCATCAATCAATTTCGCGCCAAAAAAACTGCAATTTAAAAAAGACGCCGATCCAAGCGCAGTGCTTTTCAGTGATGACTTTTCAAAATCACAGTCCTCAAACAAAGCCCCAAAAAATCTTCCATCGAAGTTGGCGCCGAAAAATTTACTCCGCCTGACATTGCAATTATTCAATGATCCCGCCAGGAGACATATAGAATAAGAAAAATCAACGTCATTTATCGCCACCCTGGAAAGCTGAACCTTTAGGGGGAAACCACGAAAGTCCGCAAGCCCATCTTCCGTCTTATGGAAAGGTGACGCTGGAAGAGCGCCCATCCGTTTCACCATGAGGCTTATCTCTTGGTTTGTCGATTTGGATAGACTCTCATCCCACCGCAGTTGATTCGTTTTTGCGTCACTCATATCAGTAAAATATATTATCCCGGACAGACATCGGCAGCGTACTTATCGATCTTCGTCCTTGCCCGGGAGTTGTTATATCGAACGCACCAAGCTTCCCCCCGGCAAGTAAATCTGGTAGTCGGGCCTGAGCAGATTGCCAGCAGAGTACCTCAGACCCATCAAATTGGTCCTTCGTCACGATCTGCACGGAAATCAGGTCACAACTATCGCACTAAAAGCAGTCTCTGCATCAACAAATAACGTCTCTATGCTCAAATTCCGAGTAACCAATACAAAACCCCGCCAACACTCACCGTTTAAAATCAATCCGAATCAGGATATATCTCTCGCAAACTTTCATCTCGACTAACTTGCGACCACACTGCGCGACTCCACGCAACCCCACCATTTCTAAAGATGGATTTTATTTTACCCTCAAATTCTTCATTGAAATTCTCATCCGACTCGATAAAAACATCCGCAATATTATTTTCATCAGACAAAAAATCACCAAGGCGATCGACTCTATCAACGACCTCGATGGAAAAATCATCGCCATCCCAATCTGCGATATAGCGCCCCTTTTCATCCTTCACCGAAAGGCGCACACCAAATGCACTTTCGATTTTCCCAACCAAACCAAGAAAATCAACATCCTCCAGAAGAACAACGCTCAAGCAACGACTGCGCTTAGAAATCATTTAAAACACCCTCCGATTTTCACCTGCCCATCCCCTTGCCTTGCGAGAGCATCCAATTCATGGCCCTTGGAAATCCATCGACATCGAAATCATTTATATTTATTGGTCTATAAATAGACGGGGCATGATCCTTACTAATCCCACTTGCAGCACTTACAGCGGATCAATCTTCGTGGTGACTTTCATATCCTTCTTTGAACCAACAAGATATCCAGCCAGTCCCAGATTTCTTATTTCTTCTAGATTTGCAGCACGCCACTCCCAGTCCTCATCCCAGGCAAACCATTTGGCGCGATCGGTTCTTTCCGCAACACATGCATCAGCAATATCCGCAGTACAAGTGTCGAATTCTGATGAATAACCTATCACACGACCATCGCCAATCTTAATAAGATGAATTTCATCACCGTGACCAAACCCAGCATCGCTGACCGAAACAACATAATATTTAATTTCCAAAAAATCCTCACTTCGGAAACGATGTAACGACGTAACGGCTCGATTTTTACCGGGACTTGTCGCTATCCTCACGGCATTCCGCATCTGATTACTCGCAACACTCCCAAGAATGGGCGTGGCAGCCGACATGTGATCCCAAGCCAGGGTCATCTGCCGCTGTGCCCACACGATGCATCCTTCTTAATTCACATTAATCAAGTATAGTTACCTCTGCGACTTTCTTGGGGCCCTCATAAATATCAAATACTTTATGATTCAACATCCTCTCCTTAGGAGCATTACTTACAAGAAAATCAACCTCTCCCAAGCTCACCATTTCCCCATTTGATTCAAAAGGATCACGCAAATCAAAAACAACACTCCATGCATTATTTTGCCAATTAACATCCTCAGGAAACCGGGACACGGAATAATATCTTCCTGCCGCGGGAGGCCTTTTCCTCCCCCCCTTCGCCGCAGAAATCCAAACCACTCTAACGGAATGCACTTGACACCTCCAATCCTCACCTACAGCCCGAATAATTAACCTCTTTACTCCAAGCGATCCTCGATCTCGGATTATTAAGATCTTCTAATTCAGCATATCGAGCAGGCCCGATACCATCGAGATGTGGATCCTTATGCATTTTTCCTGCTATATCATCCGGCACGTCTACTTGCACCACTCTGAACGCACCTTCCCCATGCCCCATTGTATTACCCCACTTGACGGCATCCTGATAAGACTCAGCAAACCATTTCCCTTCCATATTGCCATTAATAGTCCACTTACCGGATTCCGCAAGCCCACTATACTCATCCAAACTCATGGACCGATACAGAACCATTAACCCGAGGGGATCAATCCATGCCAGCGGATTAGGTGCGTACTGATATAGATTTACGCCACCATTCAGACCAATGGGGTCTTGTGTAATAAATCGACCAATATCCGGATCGTAGAACCGGAACGTGTTGTAGTGCAACCCAGTTTCACGATCCAGATACTGACCTTGAGCGCGCAAGTTTTGGGGCCGCGGCACGCTTGCAGGTGCATGTGGAGTTAACTGAATCTCACCCCATTCCGGCACCGACCGCTCCGGCACCCGCGCAATCCACTCCTCCTGCACCGCATTGCCCCACACCTTGTAGCGAGCCTGCCAAACCAGCTCGCCATCCGCGTCAGTCAGTTCCTCCGGCAGCCCCGAAACGTCGTTGTGGAAGTAGTAGACGGCATCCCGTGCATCCGCATCATTAGCCGCCGCCTTGCCTTGATCAATCCGAGCCAGCGGCACATAGCTATTGGACTCGTACAAATAAGTCAGCGCTTCCTCACCGCGACGATCGTGATACGTCTCCTGCACCAACCGCATGCCGTCCCACAGGAAATCCGTACTCGCGTAACTGCCGTTGAGCTTCCGGATCCGCCGCCCGAACGCGTCGTATTCGAAGTGCGTCGTCCCGATGCCCAGCCGGTCCTTCGTCACGACCGACTTCAACTGGTTCCAATCGTCGTATTCAAGAATCAGCTCTTTGGCCGGCCCGTGCCCGCTCAGCTTGCGAACCAGCCGCCCATACGAGTCGTACTCGAAGCGCTTGTCCTCGAACATCTTGAGCCGGTTGTGCTCGACATAGCCGCCCGGATGATCGCTCGACACCAGGTTGGCCGCCGCATCCCAGCGAAACACTTCCGACGGTAATCCAGGCCCCACGGCCTGCTCGATACGCCCCGTCGGGTCATACCGATAGCTCGTGGTGCCGTAGCGCTGATCGCGCTTCTGAATCACGTCGCCCGCTGCATCGTATTGCCACTGCTTCGCAAGCAACTCGCCACCCACCGTACCTCGCTGCACAGTTTGTCGCGCACGGCGTCCCACCGCGTCATACCCGAAGTGGCTCGTAAGCTTGCCCTGCGTCCGAAGCACCTCGCGATGCAGATCGTCCCGTTCGATGTCCGCCACCGCAGCACCATCAAAACGAATCTGGTGCACATGCCCTGAACCGTAATGCAGCCAATCGATCGTGCACTCGCCGGAAATCGTCGTGCTGACGCGATTGCTAAGCTCGTCGTAAGTGTGCGCGAGCCAGCCAGTCGGCGTGTATTCCTCGACGACTTCACCGCGCGCGTCGTATTTCAAGCTGACCCGGTTCTTCAGCGACGGCCCGCGCGCAGCAAGCGCGTACAACTCCGCCGATGTGATTCGGCCTGCCTTGTCATACAGGTATTCGCAACGCTCGTGCGGAGCTTGCTTCGCCGTCAGTTGCCCGATCGCGTCGCGCTCGTATCGCGTCTCGATCTGTCCATCGCGGACAATCGTGCCCTGGCCGCACACGTCGTACTCATAGGTACGCTTGTGACCATCGAGCCCGATCTGCGCGGAAACCAGATCGCGGCGGTCATACTGAAAACGGTATGTCTCGCGATTTTCGTTCGTGAGGCTCGCAAGCCTGAAAGCATCGTCGTAACCGAACCGCACCACACGATCCGCCGCATCCGTGCGAGACAACAGCAGCCCACGCGGATCGAGTTCATACCGCGTCCGACGCTGATTCGCATCAACGACCTCGACGAGCCGCCCGGCCGCATCGTATCGAAACGTCTGACGCGCACCGTCAGCCGTCCCGATCCCGGTAACGCGCCCCATCGCATCCGTTTCATACACGGTGGCCTGCCCGGCCGCATCCGTCATCCGCGCGAGCGCACCGCGTGCGTCATACGCGAACCGCGTGACCTTGCCGGAGCAATCGGTATACGACGTCAACTGCGCCCGACCATTCCATTCGAGGAACTTGTACCCGCCACGCGCATCGCGAATCGTATGAACGAGCCCGCGATCGTCCCGGTAATACTCGGTCGTGAAACCCGCCGGGTCGCGCGTCATCGTCAGGTTGCCGCGATCGTCGTAGCGATAGATCCAGCGCGCATTGGCCGGATCGGTTTCAGCGACGGGCAAATCGTAGTGCCCGTTCCACTCGGTCCGCTCGACCTGCCCGAGCGCATCGATACGCTGCGTCTGCCGCCCGCGCTCGTCATATTCGAAGCGCGTCGTATTCCCGGCCGGATCGGTCGTACTGACCAATTGCCGCATCGCGTTCCACTCGAGCCGCCACACATGGCCTTCGGCGTCGGTATGGCTCGTCGGCTGCCGATCCTCGTTCCACGTCCATTGCGTGACGCGCCCGATCTGATCGGTGATCGTCACTGAACGCTGAACGAGATCCGCATCGAACGTGTACGCTTCGCCGTCGTCGGTCCAGTGGCGCACGACACGCGCGTCGCGGCCGACGCCCTGCCACGCATAAAAGCACGTCAAGCCGCCGCGCAACGTGTGCTGCACCATCAGTCCGCGCTCGTACGCGAACCGTCGCCCGACGTGGCCGCTGCGATCGGTCACGGCCACCAGCTCGTCGGCATCGTTGTACGTGTAACACACCAGCGTATCGGGATGTTCGCCGTCCACACCACGCGTCAGCTCGACCGCTGCGATGCGTCGGGGGTGCGACGAATCGTAGACAAGCGTCAACACACGACCGGCGCTATCACGCAGCAGCCCGGGCCGCACGACGTCATCGGCCGCTTCCTGCTCGACCTCGATCCAGTTGCCGTTGCGATCCTCGAGACGCCACAGCTTGAGCGTCTCGCTGTCCGCATCGCTGCGCGCACGGCCGAAATCGCGATACAGACCGTCGACCGTTTCGACCACATAGTGACCGCCGGCGGTACAGATCAGGTAGATGCCTTCAGGCACGCTGAAATGACTCTCGCCGGGCGGCACGGCCGGAAATTCGATATCGCGCCCCTGCTCATCCCAATACGTGATCGACGTGACCTCGCCGTGCTCGCGCGCAATCCGCAGCTCGACGCTGATCGGCACGCTCCAGCCGGTGCCGAACAGGCTGTCCGCACGATCGTCATGGCTGCTGTAAAAACGCCGCCACACGATCGGCAGCGGCCCGGGCAACGCGAAGTCGGTGTCGTCTGTGCCGTCGAGTACCTTGCCGCCGGTGATGACGTTGACCGGGTGGCCGGCCGACGGTCTCGCCAGACTGCCGAGCCACGTCCCGAACGCACTCGCCGCGAAATTCATCGCGATACACGGCACCTTGCTCTTCAGGAATTGCCCCCAGCTCATCTTGCCGCGGCCGCAAACCGCCAGCGCAATCCCCAGCGCGGCGCCGAGCCAGCCGAGCCGCGTCGCGGACTTGACGTCCCGCACGCGCTGCGTGCCGCCGCCGATGAAAACGTTATCGGAGCCTTCGGCGATCGTCCCGTCGCAAGTCGTCTTGTCGCCGACGCGCGCCGCCGGCTGATCGTTGATATAAACGCTCCCCGACCCATCGGCAATCATCTGCGGCCCGGGATGATCCGTGCACGCGACGGTGTCGAGATCCCCCGGCTGCGCGGCCCGCGCCGCCGGCTTGTCGTTGACGTAAACGTTGCCGGAGCCGCTCGCGATCTTGCCCTTGATCTCGGGCGGCGCGATCGAATCGGCCAGCGCCTTCGCGCCGTCGTCGATGGCTTCGTTCATGCCGCTCGCTTCCATCAGCGCGCCGGATCCCACCGCAACGCCCACGCCGATCGCAATCACGAGCGGCGTCGCCAACCCTGCGGTGCCGATTTCGAGCGCGGCGAGGCCGACGAACACCAGCCCCTCCATCGCCTCGGCCACCAACGCGCCGACGACGGCACCGCCGATCACCGACCCGACCGTGCCGGCAAGTTCGCCCCAGAACGACGTGTGCTGGATCGGGTCTTCGAAGCGGGCGGCGGCGAAGTGTTCCGCACTCACGACGCGTCACCCGGCCCGAGCAGGGTCGGCCGAGCCGCGCGCGGCTGGAAACTGGCGAGCATGCGGTCGGCGATCGCCTGCTGTTCGTCGGTCAGCGGCGCCGCGCTGGTCAGCGTCATCACGAGCACGCGGCCGGCGTCGTCCGACGGGAACATGGTCTGCATCTGATGCCAGAGCCGGCCGTCCCGTTCGTGCGTGGAATCGATCTGAATGCCCGCGCGCCCGCCGACCACGATCGGCCGGCGCGCCTTCTCGGTAAGCATCCTGGCATCGCGCGACGCCACTTCCCATTCGCGCGCAACGAACGCGTCGAGATTCTCTCCGTCGCGAAACCGCCCGCGGGCGATCACGAGGTTGAGGCCGCCGGGGCCGACGTTCATCATCAGGATGTTGACGGTGCGGTCGAGCGCCGCGTCAGGCAGTTCGAAGGTGCCTTCGTGGATTGCGTAGTGCATGGCTGGTGTTGTTCGAGTTATTTGTTGAGATCGATGCGCGTGCCGTTGACCATCACGCCGTCGTCGGTCATCAGGATCACGGAGCCCTTGTGCTCCAGGCGAATGCCTTCCGGCGCGAGCGAGATCGAGCTGTCCTGCACCTTCAGCAGGATGCCGCGCTCAGCCACGTGAACCTGCGTACCGCCGCCCCCGTCCTTCGCCGGCGTCGTCACCTCGACGGTGGTCGCCATGGTGCTGCGCTTCTCGGCGATCGTCTCGGTCAGGTTGCCCTGCGGAATCTGCTTTTCTTCGCTGCCGGTCGCCACCAGCACGGTACGCATCGGCCCCAGCACCTTGTGCGTCTCGTTGTTCTCGACGACGGTGTTCATGTCCTTCTGCGCATGCATGAAGAATTCCTGCATGCCGTTCGTGTCGGTCATGCGGATTTCGTTCGAGCCCTGCCCCTTGTGCGTCTGGCTCTTGATCCCCATCGTCTGGCCAGCCGCACCGTGATACGGGTTGCCTTGCTCGCCGTTGAACACGCGGCCGACGATCACCGGGTTATCCGGATCGCCCTGATTGAACGCCACCAGCACTTCCTGCTTGATCCGCGGAATCGCGGCCGCGCCCCAGCCGTCGCCCGCCCACGGCTGCGAAACGCGCACCCACATCGAGTCGGATCCATCCTTCTTGCCGCGCCGGTCCCACGGAAAGTGAACCTTCACCGCGCTTCCGTTGGTATAGATCTCCTCGCCCTTCGGACCAACGACGATCGCCGACTGCGTGCCATGAATCACCGGTTTCGGCGTGGCGCGCACCGCACGGTACGGAATCTTTTTCGGCAACAACGCGAAGCTGTTGCGATACGGCAGCTTCGCGCTGTGCTGCGTGTAATCGTTTACCGCCTCGTGACGCACGTGCAGGATCACGTATTCCTGGTTGTTCTCGAGGACGGGGTGATTCGCCACGGTCACGGCACCTGCCGTCGTCATGCGCCATGCGTAGCCGCCGCCGGTATAGCGATGCGCCTGCGCCTCTTCGGCCTCCATCGCAAAGCGCGCATAGCGGTTGCCGTCGTCGCCGTGGTCATACAGCGACTGGTGCTCGAACCGCTCGGTCGCGTCGAGCCGCGCATGCTTGAGGTTCTGCGGCTCGGCCTCCACCAGCATCAGCGGCGACGATGGATTCTGGTGATTGAAGTCGCGAAACGTGACCTTGCCGACACCAAAGCGACGGCCTTCGTGCAACTGATCGATACCGCCGTCTTCACTCGCCTCGGTCGCGGCGAACGGCACGGTTGCCAGCCTGTCGATCGGACGGAACAGCAGGTTCGTGTCACCGATCACGAGGAAGTGCTTGTCCTTCTCGTAGCGGTGCGTCCAGACCAGTCCCTCCTGCTCCATCAGCCGCGCGCAGAAGTTGTAGTAAGTCTCCTGGTACATCACGACATACTCGAGCGGCTTCTGGCTCGTCCGGATATCGAACACGAAATCGGAAAACCCGTGCTCCTGGAAAATTTCGGTGAGGATGTCCTGCGCGGTCTTGTTCTGGAAGATCCGGCAGTCGGTCGAGCGCGTCAGGAACCAGAACCACGGCACCGCGGTCAGGTGATACTGCGTGACGTTTCCGGGGTTACCGGCCCGGTCGAACGATGCAACGTAGCCGTCGAAGTAACGGTCGTTGTCGCCGGTACCCGTTGCAACGACGCGTTCGAGCGTCGACAAGCGCGCCTGCTGGTCGAACCGGATCTTGACCTGCTGGCCGATCAGGTCGTCGGGGCGCAGGTCGTGGCGATGCGACAGCAGATCGAGATGGATTTCCGGTAACCGGTTCACGTACTCGTCGACGACGGCCGCGCTGACCAGCAACACGTCCGGGCCGAGCGGCGTATCGAGCGTCACGTAGCGATTGAGCTGGGTCAGGCGCGCGGGGTTGGCGGCGCCGTTGATCGCTTCGGCAATCGCGCCGGGCGTCTTGTCCATCAGCGAGAAACCGGTTTGCGCGAGCTGCATCGCACGCTGGACGGTATCGACGTGTCCGGCCAGGCCGGCGAGCGGCCCGAGGCTTCCGGCAACGCTCGACGCGATCGGACCAGCGAGGCCGCCGAGCGCGCTCATGGAGCCGAGCGCACCGCCACCCAAACCGTTGGGAATACCCCCGTTCGGAGCGAAACTCATTCTTGTTCCTTGCTTATGTTCTCAGGTTCTATCGGCCGGTTCCCCGGTCCGAGGCCTCGATAATGTAGGTCAAAACCCGACCGCGTGAAAGACGCGCAGCAAACGTTTTCGTTCACGCCCCGATAATCGAAGAACTAGATCAAAGGCTGGATGCCGGGACAAGATTGCCCGCGCCGAAGCACTGCCCCGGTATGCGCGGAAAACAGCACGACCTGCACGAAACTGGTGACTGGCACGTACGGCGCGAAAAACCGATCCATCACGTGCGCGAACCCGCTCAAACTGAACCCGGCGAAGCGCTGCTCGTCCACGACCAGCCGGACTTCCAGCCCCTGTACGAAGGCCGACGCAGGCTTGCCAGGCAGCCAGCACCGCACGCGCGAGGTCGACAACGAGACGAGCGCATCGAAGCGCCGCCCGGCGTCGACGGAACCTTCCGCCCAGCGCGCGCAAAGCCGCGTGAGCTGGGTCAGGCCGCCTTTGTCCAACCGGATCGCCTGCGGCACGAGGAGCGACAGCAGATCCCACAGCTCCCCGTAGCGGAAAGCCGGCGCCCGGCTCCGGGTCGGCCGGTTCAGCAACATGACCGTTCCCACCGGGTCGCGTTCCGCCAGCGCCAGCTCGCGCGCCTGCATCCCGGACAGGTCGCCCTGCGTACACGAAAGCCGGATCGCCAGTTCGCGCTTGCCCGGATCGGCAGGTCGGCCGTCGCGGTCGGTCAGCCGGAGTTCAACGCCGCGGAGCGGTTCTGGCGTCTCGTCCGGAGCAGGGGCCGGTGTCGGCGCCTTGTCCGACTGCTTGGTGTCGGGATCGACAGGCTTCTGCTTCGGTGCCCGCCGGGCCTCGTCGCGCAATACCGTCCAGAACAACCCCGGACGGCTGTCCATGCCGTGCCGTAGCAAATGGAATGGCGCCAGGGTCGATGTCCCCGCGTCGGAAATCTGACGAACGGCGTCGATCGACCAGATGTCCGTCTGCGACGAACCGGCCTGTGCATGCGCCTTCACCGGGTAATACGCGCAACCGGCTCGCGTCTCGATCGGCGCGGCGGTGTCCGGGAACAGGTTGATCACCGGCGTACAAAACAAGCGCACGTGATCAGCCGTCGCGGCGGCCAGACGCTGAGCGCGATGCGAGTCCGGATGCACGCCGGCGATCGCGATATGCAACGCGACGCGACGACTGTCGCCGGCGGCCCGCTTGAGCGGTCGCATGTCGACGTCGACAAAGTCGAAACGCTCCGGAACGGCGCAGTACTCCATCAGCAGGTGAAACGGCCCGAGGGTGTCGTCGGGCGGCATGTCGAGCAGGGTGTCGGTCGGCTCGAGGCCGACGGCCGTGAATGCCACGCCCGGGAGACGCTTCCAGCGACCGGAATCACCTGCCTCGGCGAAACTTCGTACGGCAAGTAGCAGGGCGGCGTCCATGAGTGCCGCGACAACCTCACGCGCGCCGGTAAAGTGCAGACGCAACCTGTCCGGCACGATCGCAAACGTGGCTTCCGACGCTGTCAGCTCGAACGTGACGGTCAGCAGACCCGTCGTTTCGGCCGGCAGCGCCGCGTCTCGCGGCGCGATCGCCGACGTCGTGTAACGCACCGCCGCAACGGTCAGCGGCACAATCGTGACGTCATCTGCCATACGAAATACTTCCCGGCCAGCCGGTGCGATCAATCGATCACCGCGGGGGATGACGCGAGGGGTGGTCTGCTTCTCGGCCCGGTCGCCATGAAATTGCGCGATCGCGCAGGCGGGAAACGGACGCAGGAACGTGCCGTGCAGCGACTCGAGAAGGCCGCGCGTAACCGCGGGCACATCATCTTCGAGACGGATGTCGAGGGACGACGCCATCAACGCGAACGACTGCAACAGACGCTCGACATGCGGGTCATCCGAACGCCCGCCGTTTATCGCAAGGCGGGCGGCGATTTTGGGGAAACGCTGCGCGAACGTCTGCATCGACTGGCGCAGCAGCGCGATCTCGCGTTCGAAGTGCGGAAGCAGATCGTTGGGTTCGGGGGCCATGCACGTTCCGGTCGTCGCTGCGCTGGACGAATGACCATGCAGCGTTCAAAAAACTGGCGGAACGATTCTATTCAGGCAATTGAGAACCTCCGGTCGAATTTGCTGCGCAGCTTCCGATCACACGCGACGGTTTCACTGCGCCGATGCGCCCCGAACGCCGTAAACATCAAGGTCCGCTGTTCGTGAACAGACGCTCGGGTGTGTGCTTGCCAACGGTGGCAAACAGTCACAACAGACCGCCCCGAGACATTCCGGTATTCGTGTATTCACAAGCGGACCGAGCGGATTGCTCGAAGACGACTAACCACCGTAATCGCTGCATCCCAGTGCGTGACGCGCTCCCCTCACCGCGGCGAAACCACAATCGCCGCCCGCCGATTCTGCGCCCTCCCGGCCTCCGTCCGGTTATCCCCCACCGGATCGCTCTTCCCCTTCCCGACAACCGCAATCTTCTTCCCATCCAACCCCACATCCACAAGCTCAATCTCCACCACCTCCGCCCGCCGCCTGGACAACTCGAGATCATAGGAAGCCTCCCCCTCCTCATCCGAGTACCCATAAACCCGCACCCCATTGATTCCCGCCGACCTCAGCGTCTTTCCGATCCGCGTCACGATCCGCCTGATATCCGGCCTGAGGTTATACCGATCGAAGTCGAACAAAATCGGCCCGGTCGACCCGAACTCGAACCCCTGCTCGGTCTCATGAAACCCGGCTGACTTGAGCGCCGTCACTTGCGTCTGCGTGAGCCCCCGATGAAGCGGCGGCGTCTTGCACCCGCCAAGCAGCAGGCACAGCAGCACCGCGCTTGCGACGCACATCCGCCCAATGCTCACAGGAAACGAGTTTTTCATCATCGACCCCTTGTTATGCGCCCGCGTCGCGTGCGCCTTCTCAACCCGCAGCTGCGACCTCGCCCGCAGTGCGCAACGATAGACCTCAGACCGGCCTGGCAACGCCTTCGGCCAATTGCCACGATCCTGGCCGCGCGCGCTTGGCGCGGTACATCGCGGCATCCGCCGCCCGCAGCAAGCCGCTCGCGTCCGACGCGTGGTCGGGATAGAGCGCAACGCCGGCACTCAGCATGGTGGCCACCATGCGTCCGTCTGACAACTCGATCGACGGCACCATGCCGGACAAAATCTCGTCGGCGATCCGGCACACGCTGTCCGCTTCGCGCACCGGCGCCAGCATCACCGCAAATTCGTCGCCGCCCAGGCGAGCGACCAGATCGGACTCACGCACCTGCGTGCGCAGCCGCGCCGCGATGCCGACCAGCACCGCATCGCCGGCGTCGTGGCCGAGACAATCGTTGATTTCCTTGAAGCGGTCGCAGTCGAGATACAAGACCGCGACCCGCTGCCCCGTCACCACGGCGTCGCAGAGGGCAACCGAGAGGCGCGACTCGAACTGCACGCGGTTGGGCAGCCCCGTGAGCGCGTCGTGCGTCGCCTTGTGTTCGAGCGACGCGTTTTCGTCGCGCAGCGTGTTCTGCCATTCTTCGAATTCGTCGAGCAACGCATTGAAGTCGTCGCCGAGCTGGTTCAGTTCGGCGATCGCCGCCGGCTCGACCCGCCGCGCGAACGCTCGCTCGCGCCGCACGGCGTGCGCCACGCCGGCGAGCGCGCGCAGCGGCGCAACGATGTTGCGCAGCAGACGCTTCGAGCTGACATACGCGCCAAGCACGCTGACGGCCAGGCAGCCGAGAATGCCGCAGATGCCGCCCAGCAGGAACCCGAAGAACTGGTGTCCGCGGCCACGCACGATGACTTGACCGATGACGACACCGTCATGCATCACCGGGACGCTCACGGGCCCGGGCAGCGCGAGATTGGCGACGCCGCGCTCGAGCCCGGCGATGCGGCCGCTGGCGGGCAGCCTCCAGGTCGCGAACAACTGGCCCTTGCTGTCGGTGACCACCACCTGCGCGACGTCCTCGTCGTTGGCGATCAACCCGATCGCTTCGTTCGCCGCGACGCGGTCGCCGAACACGAGCGCCGCCTCGACCGTATAACCGAGCGAGCGGGCCAGCAGGTTCAGGTTGTTGCCGGCATACGCACGCAACGCGATCACGGCGACGACGATCAACGACACGGCGGCCATCGTCACCGCGACGAACGCCAGGCGCAGGTGCGCGCGGCGCAACACGCTCTGCAGCGTCGGGCGCGGCACACGCGAAGCGGAAATGGGGGGCACGGAACGTGTCATGGCGTCACCGGCCGCCGCGCAAGATTGAGCACATTGGGATGAACGCGCACGCCGCTGCGCGCAACGGCGTCGAGATTGATCTCGAACGTCACGCGTTCGCTTTCGACCGTGAGACAGAACATGCTGCCCGCGGTGCAGGACGGATCGTGTTCGGCGATGGTCAGCACCGGATGGCCGGCCAGCGCGGCTCTCACCCGCGTTCGCTCGCCGTTGGCGAGGGTGCCGAGATAGACGACGTCGCACGCGATGCCGAGCGCGAGATCGTCGAAGCGCACGCGCTGCACGTCGAGCACCGTCGAGCCGGCCTGCAATGTATCGGTCAGGCCGGCCGCGTAGTCGGGTCTGCCCGTCACGCACAGATGCAGGTGAACGGGCGTCGTCGGCCAGCGCGTGAAGCTGATGATGCCGAGCACGACCTGACGCACGGCGGAGTCGTGTGACGAAATGGCGGGATTATGGGGATCTGGGGGATTAGCGGGACTGGCGGGCGTTGCGGCGGCGGCGATTCGCACCGCGTCGACCGGCTCATCCGTATCTGCCGTAGACCCGGCGAGAACGGCAGGTGCAACGCTCAGAACGCAAACGATTGCGACGAGTGCGTGGCGCAGCGAGGCGACTCGGCCGGACCGGCCGGACGCCTTCCGCGCGGCGATTGCCGCCGCGCACACTGGCGTCGGTGCGGCCGCATGACTCGCAGCCGCCGCGCACACACTCGCATCCATGATGGAAACATCAGTTGCAGTTGTTCCCGGCGATACCTCCTACCCGCCATGCGCGTGCCGGCACCGAGTCACACGCACGATTGCTTCCATCTTAGGTAAAAATTCGCATCCCAAACCAGTGGGATACACCCGCTAATAACATCGGAAAATATGCTGAATCGTCGTCGCGCACGACGACGACGCGGGTGAAGAAGGTACCTGACGCCGCTCCAGTCGCGACGTCGGCGGATTGATCAGCGGATAGGACGACCGTGCGCGTCAAACGTCATACGTTCCTCAGCGGCGCACCGGACCGGCTTGCCCCACACACCGATGCGCGGCCAGTAAAAGTTGCTGCGCGATTCCGTCGCCAGACGGAACCGGCTCGTCACACGATGCTCGACACAGCGAACGCGCATCCGTCCAGGAAAGCGGCGCTTACTTCGACTTGCACGCTACGGTTCGGAACACGTATCCGTCACCGTCCTTCACGGCCTCCGACACACGGTCGTCGCCAATGCGCGCGAACAATCCAGTGCGGCTGTCTCCGCGACACGCGCCGGTTGCCGAATACGTCGTCCGCACCAGCACGTTCGAAAGCAGCGTCCGGGTTTCGAGACTGCCGACGAGATAGGTGGGCCCCATCAGCAACGGCACGGCCCAGAACACCAGACCAATCGGCGCGAGCATGGCAATCATCTGGCGGAGCCGCTCCCGGTCATCCACCTCCCACTTTTTCAGCCCGAGCCTGAGTCGTCTCCAGGTCACGGTCATTCGCTCGACACCCGCCCTGCTGAAGACCCGGACGTGATTCGCAGACAGCTGGATGAGCAGGCCAACCATCAGGAACACGAACTGAAATGCAAGGAACACAAGAAGCACGATCCCCGCCGCCTGAACCAGGCGCAGCGCGAAGAATGCAGAAGCTGACAGACCGGTGAAGCTGGAAAAATGATCGGCGGTTTCATGCGTCAACGTCAGAACCAGCTTCTCCGCGTCCGAGCGCGCGAGCCAAAGCGCGACCGACGCAACCGCCAGATAGGCGCCCTTGCCTAACGCCTTGCTCCACGACCAGCGCGCGATCAGTCGCAACACATGGTAAGTGTGCCGTGCCGCTGCGTAGGCAAGCAGAACAAAGACGGGTATCGCCAGGCGCCCGATCCACGTCACATTCAGCACGATCCACAGGATGCCGGAGAGCAACAACATCATCGCGACCAAACCGTAGGTCATGGTGACGTCAGGAGGAAGTTTCGCGATCGGGCGCAGCTTCCGCATGACTCTGACGGTGCGACGAATCAGCCATGTTCGAAACGGCCGCAACACGGTGATCCATTCACGGAAGATCGCGTACAGCATCGTTGCTGAAATCGCACCGGCAAGCAGTCTGCTCACGAGCTGATACTTGAGTAGCGGCAGCATGACGAACAGCCCGACCAAAAGCACTGCGCTGCGAACGATCGGCGATCGATGCCACGGAACTGCGGCGGGTTGTCGGCCCTTGGGAATATTGTTGTCGGACATTGCGCTCTCAGATGATCAGTCCAGTTGGCAAACGCGGCGGAATCGCCCCTTCCAGGTTCGTCAATCATTCCGGAAGAGAACAGCGCAATTCGCGCGACTGCTTCGTATCCGGCTTCGTATGGCCGGGGGCCTAGCGTACAACCTGAGCACCCGTCACGACAACCTCGCCCCTCGCGCAAGCGGGCCCGATTCGCGCATCGCCTCGTTCGCGAGTATCCTTGCTGATCATTCGCTTGCAATTCCGAGCACCGGCCCGAAGCGCTCGTCGCCGACGCCGAGTGGCGATCTTCAACCGTTCATTTCGTCTTCCCTCATGGACTTCGACGTCATCGTTCTGGGCGCAGGCATCGTCGGTGTTTCCGTGGCGCTGCACCTGCAGGATCGCGGCCGCAAGGTCGCCCTCGTCGATCGCGGTGCGCCCGGCGAAGGCACGAGCTTCGGCAACGCGGGGCTCATCGAGCGCTCGTCGGTCGAACCGTATCCGTTCCCGCGCAGTCCGTTCACGCTGATGCGTTATGCGCTGAACCGCTCGACCGATCTCTACTGGCACAGCACGTCACTGCCCGCGTTCGCGCCGTGGCTCGCGCGTTTCTGGTGGGAATCGGCACCGCTGCGTCACGCGGCAGCCTCGCGCGACATGCTGCCGCTGATCGAGCGCTGCATCGTCGAGCACGACGCGCTGATCGCGCGGGCCGGCGCAACCGAACTGATCCGCGCGAGCGGCTGGATGGAAGCGTTCCGCACGCCGGCCGCGTTCGACCGTGCGGTGGCCGACGCCGGGCTCACCGCGCGCCGCCACGGGCTCGGCATCACGCCGCTCGATGCCGCCACCCTGCGTGCGCAGGAACCGAGCCTCGCGGCAGGCTTCTGCGGCGCGCTGCACTGGCTCGACCCGAAAAGCGTCGTCGATCCGTCCGCGCTCGTCAAAACCTACGCGCAACTGTTCGTGCAAGGCGGCGGCACGCTGCTCAACGGCGATGCTGCGAGCCTCGACGCGCTATCGCCCGGCTGGCAGGTCACGACGGAGCACGGCAAGATCGCCGCGCCGGCCGTCGTCGTCGCGCTCGGCCCGTGGTCCGACACGGTGTTCGGCAAGTTCGGCTACAAGATTCCGCTGCGCGAGAAACGCGGCTATCACATGCACTACGCGCCGTCCGAACGCGGCGCGCCGTCGGCGCCGATCGTCGATCGCGAATACGGCTACGTGATCGCGCCGATGCGGCGCGGGCTGCGGCTCACCACCGGCGTCGAGATCGCACGGCGCGGCCTGCCGCCAACGGGCGTGCAGCTCGAACGCGCGGAACGCGTCGCGCGCCCGGTGTTCGGCTTCGGCGAGCGGCTCGACCCGCAGCCGTGGCTCGGCTTCCGGCCGTGCACGCCCGACATGCGGCCGGTGATCGGCCCCGCGCCCGCGCATCGCGGGCTGTGGTTCGCGTTCGGGCACAACCATCACGGGCTGACGCTCGGCCCCGTCTCGGGTCGCCTGCTGGCCGAGATGATGACGGGCGAAACGCCGTTCACCGATCCCGCACCCTACCGCGCCGACCGCTTCTGATTCTGAACGCCCGCGCTCAGTCGAGCGCGCGGCCGAAGATCCTGATCACTTCGTCGAGATGCTCGGCCATCGCACGGCGCGCGGCCTCCGGGTCGCGCGCGCGGATCGCGTCGAGGATCGCGCGGTGCTCCTGCTCCGACCGGTGCGGCATGTCGTCGGGCATGTACAGCGACTGCAGCCGCTGGAACATCAGGTCGTATTTGTGCGCGAGCAACTGCTTGATCATCAGCGCATACGCGGGGTTGTCGCTGGCCTCCGCGATACGGATATGGAACAGCCGGTCGCCCGGATGCGTGAGCGAGCCGCTACGGTTGTCTTCCTGGTTGCGCAGGAACGCGTCGTGGATCCCTTCGATCTGCGCGTCCGAGCCGTGTTTCGCGGCGAGCGACGCGGCTTCCGGCTCGATCAGCCGGCGCGCCTGCAACAAGGCGAACGGCGGGATTTCGGTATCGAGGTCGAGCGCGATGCCGAGCTCCGGATCGATCTCGACGACCGAGAACGGCGCGACCTTCGTGTCGATCTGCGGCGCCGGTACGGCAGCCGCTTCGGGCTGACGCACCTTCACGCCGTCGCCGACGCGCACGCTGACGCGCCCGCGCACTTCAAGCGCGATCAGCGCCTCGCGCACCGACGTGCGCGACACGCCGAACTGCTCGGCCAGTTCGCGCTCGGGCGGCAGATAGCTGCCCGGCGGAAAATCGCCGGACTCGATCATCGCACTGAGCTTGTCGGCGATCTGCTGGTAGAGGCGGCGGTTCTGAATCGGCTGGATGGACATACGGTGATACAGGTAAGCGGTTGCGTTGCGGACGGCCTGACGAATGAACCGACAGGCCGTACGCGCCTATTTTATATGCCGGGCTTCGGGTCGCCCGGCACCGCGTAGCAACGCGCGGCCGTGCCGCCCCACAATGCGTCGCGCTCGGCCGCCGACAACCGCGCTTCGGCCCAGCGCTCGACCAGCGATGCCACTTCGTCATACGACGCGGCGAGCAGGCACACGGGCCAGTCCGACCCGAACATCAGCCGCTGCGGCCCGAACGCGTCGAGCGCCGCATCGAGGCATTGCTCGATGTGCCGGATGTCCGGCGCGCGCAGGCCGCGCCGCCAGTCCGTCTCGGTCACGAGCCCCGACAGCTTGCACACGACATGCGGCAGCGCGCCCAGCTCGCGCAACCCGGCGCGCCAGCGCGCGAACGCCGTCGCGTCGCGGTCGAACTCGGCGAGCGCGGGCTTGCCGGCATGGTCGAGCACGAGCCAGTGCGCGTCGTGCCGCGCGCAGAACGTGCGCACGTCCCGCAACTGACGTTCGAACACGAGCACGTCGTACACGTAACCGTTCGCCTGCAGCCACGCGACGCCGCGATTGAAAGCGGGGTCGGCGACGAACGCGCCGGCGTCGGCTTCGTCCTGCACCTGGTGACGAAAGCCGCGCAGCTTCGGGCTGCGCCATTCGGCAATGCGATCCGCGAGTTCCGGCGCACCGAGATCCTCCCAGCCGACGACGGCCGCGATGTGCGCGTCGTCACGGGCGAGATCGAGCAGGAATGCCGTCTCGTCGCGCCCGCCGCGCGCCTGCACCGCGATCGACGCGCGCAGCGCCTGCGCATGCATCTGCGGCCACAGCGCATCGGGCAGGTAGTCGCGGGCGAGCACGCCCATGCCGGGGCCGATCCACGGATAGTCGGCCGCGCGATACCGCCAGAAGTGCTGATGAGAATCGATACGTACTGCGCCCATGGTGTCCTCGCGTGTCGCCGTCGCCCGCTGCGGCACGCTCAGTCGTACAGCGCCGCCGCGACCTTCGGATCGTCGATATTGGTCTTGTCGTACCAATAGAAACCGGTATCGATGACCTTCGGCAGCTTCTCGCCCTTGATCGCCTTCACGGCCGCCTCGACGGTCTTGTAGCCGATCCCGACCGGGTTCTGCGTGATCGCGCCGGCCATCAGCCCGCTGCGGATCGCGTCCTTCTGCTGCTTGCCCGAATCGTAGCCGACGATCACGACTTTGCGCTTCATTTCTCGCACGCCGTTGACCACGCCGATCGCCGAGCCTTCGTTGGTGCCGAACAAGCCCTTGAGTTTCGGATACGCCTGCAGGATCGACTTCGTCACCTCGGTCGACTTCAACTGGTCGCCTTCGCCGTACTGTACGGTCACGACCTGCACCTTCGGATGCGCCGATTTCATCCGTTCGAGAAAGCCGTCGCGGCGATCGATGCCGGTGCGGCTCGTCTGGTCGTGTGCGACCACGGCCACCTCGCCTTCGTCGCCGATCAGCGCGGCGAGCTTGTCGGCGGCGAGCGACGCGGCTGCCTTGTTGTTGGTCGCAGCGGTCGTCACCGGGATGTCGCCGTCGACGCCCGAGTCGAACGCGATCACCGGGATCTTCTCGGCCTGCGCCTTCTTCAGGAGCGGCAGCGCGGCCTTGCTGTCGAGCGCCGCGAAGCCGAGCGCGGCCGGCTTCTTCGCGATCGCGGCCGACAGCATGTCGATCTGCTTGTCGACCATCGCCTCGGTTTCGGGGCCTTCGAACGTCACCTTCACCTTGTAGTCCCTGGCGGCCTGCAGCGCGCCCGCTTTCACGGCCTGCCAGAACTGATGCTGGAAGCCCTTCGAGATCAGCGGGATGTAGGCTTCCTGCGCTTGCGCGCCGGCCGTGACGCCGACGGAGAACGTCAGCCCGACGATCGCGTTCAACACCTTGCTCCTGATCACTTCACGTCTCCTTGGTTGGTATCGACTGACATGCCGGCCCGGCCGGCGGTGAAGCGGACAAGCGGATGCATGGCACGTGCGTGCGTCAGCGGCGACGCCGGCGCAGGATGTCCACGTAGACGGCGAGGATGATGATCACGCCCGTCACGACCGTCTGCCATTCCTGCGCGACCGACATGATGCGCAGGCCGTTGGTCAGCACGCTCATGATGAACGCGCCGATGATGGTGCCGACGATGCTGCCCGCGCCGCCCGACAGCGACGTGCCGCCGATCACGACGGCGGCGATCGCATCGAGCTCGTAGCCCTGCCCGAGCGCCGGCTGCGCGGAATTCAGCCGCGATGCGATCAGGAGCCCGGCGATCCCGCACACTGCGCCGCTGAACGTGTAGACCGCGATCTTCCACGCGTCGACGTTCACGCCGGACAGCCGCAGCGCTTCCTCGTTGCTGCCGAGCGCGAACGTGTAGCGGCCGAAGATGGTCCGGTTCAGCACGATCGACGCGCCGAGCGCGACGACGAACAGGATCAGCACCGCGTTCGGGATCGGCAGCGCGGGAATCAGGTTGCCGATCAGCGAATCCTGCGCGATCGACGTGAAGCCCGGCGTGTCGTTGAAGTAGATCGGCCGCGTGCCCGAGATCACGAGCGACAGCCCCTTGAGCAGCATCATCATCCCGAGCGTCGCGATGAACGGCGGCACCTTCATCTTCGCGATCACGAAGCCCGACACGCTGCCCGACAGCGCGCCGAAGCACAACGCTGCGAGGATCCCGAGCGGCAGCGGCATGCCCCAGTTCGTCAGCACGACGCCCGCCATCACCGCGCAGAACGTCATCAGCGTGCCGACCGACAGGTCGATGCCGGACGTGATGATCACGTACGTGCAGGCGACGGCCAGCACACCGTTCACGGCGGTGGCCTGCAGGATCGTCACGAGGTTGTCGACGTCGAGGAAGTTCGGCGACGCGATGCTGAAGAACACGATCAGCAGCACGAGGCTCGCGAACGCGAGCAGCTTCTGCCGCGCGGCCGGGTTGAAGAAGCGTGACTTCAGGCTCGATGCGGCGGCCGGCGTGTCGCCGGAAGCGATGGGCGGGACGGGATGCGTATCGTTGGACATGATCGGTAGGCGCCAGAATCAGGACAATACGGTCGACTCGCGCTGCGTCGCGAGCTGCATGATCTTTTCCTGCGTGGCGTCGGCCGCGCGCAATTCGCCGGTCACGCGCCCTTCGCACATCACGAGGATCCGGTGGCTCATGCGCAGCACCTCGGGCAGTTCCGACGAGATCATCACGATCGCCTTGCCGTCGGCGGCGAGCGCGTCGAGCAGCTTGTAGATCTCGCTTTTCGCACCGACGTCGATGCCGCGGGTTGGTTCGTCGAAGAACAGGATGTCGCAGTCGCGCAGCAGCCACTTCGCGATGACGATCTTCTGCTGGTTGCCGCCCGACAGGAGCCGCGCGGGCTGCGCGACCGACGGCGTGCGGATCGCGAGCTGCCGCACGTACGACTGCGCGGTGGCGCGCATGTCGCGCGCATCGAGAAACACGCCGCGGCGCACGAAGCGGCCCATGCTCGACAACGCGATGTTGTTCTGCACGTCCATGCCGACCGCGAGCCCGAAGTGCTTGCGATCCTCGGAGAGATAGCCGATCCCGTGCGCGACCGCATCGGCCGGCGTGCGGATCGTCACGGTCTTGCCGTGCACGCGGATCTCGCCCGCGTCGACCGGATCCGCGCCGAACACCGCGCGCGCGACCTCGGTGCGGCCCGCGCCCATCAGCCCCGCGAAGCCGAGGATCTCGCCGCGCCGCAGCGTGAAACCGACGTCGCGGATCGCGCGGCCGCGCGACAGCCCGCGCACTTCGAGCGCGATATCGTTGCCCGACGTATCGGGCGGCGTGCGGAACGTCGTATCAAGCTGACGGCCGACCATCATCGCGATGATCGCGTCCATCGACGTGTCCGCCATCGGCACGGTCGCGACGTACTTGCCGTCGCGCATCACCGTCACGCGATCGGCAATCTGGCGCAGCTCGTCCATCTTGTGCGAGATGTAGACGACGCCGACGCCGTGCGCGCGCAGGTCGCCGATGATGCGGAACAGCTCGGCGATCTCCGCGTTGTTGAGCGCTGCGGTCGGCTCGTCCATGATCAGCACGCGCGAATCGAACGACAGCGCCTTCGCGATCTCGACCATCTGCTGCTTCGCGACCGTCAGCCGGCCGACCGGCGTACGCGGATCGAGATCGAGCCGCAGCCGCGCGAAGATCGCGGCCGCGTCGCGGTTGAGCTTGTCTTCGTCGACGAACACGCCGAAGCGGCCGCGCGGCTCGCGGCCGATGAAGATGTTCTGCGCGACGCTCAGGTGGTTCATCAGGTTCAGTTCCTGATGAATGATGCCGATCCCGAGCGCCTGCGCGGCGCGCGGATCGGCGATCTCCACCACGCGGCCGTCCATCCGGACCTCGCCGCCATCCTTCTGGTAGACGCCGGCGAAGATCTTCATCAACGTCGACTTGCCGGCGCCGTTCTCGCCCATCAGCGCATGCACTTCGCCGGCGCGCAGGTCGAACCGGCAATCGTCGAGCGCCTGCACGCCCGGAAAGCGCTTGCTGACGCCGCTCAACGCAATCAGCGGCGGCGCGGGGCTCAGGTTCGGGTCGGGTAGCATGGAGCGCTGCCCTCAGCCGATCGCGCGATCGAGATGCGTATAGCCGCCATCGACGAACAGCCACTGCCCCGTCGTGTGCGACGCGCGTTCCGACAGCAGGAATACCGCCGTATCGGCAATCTCGTCGGTGGTCGTGAAACGCTTGCCGAGCGGCACCCTGGCGGCGATGTCGGCGAGCTTCGCTTCGGGTTCGTCGAAACCGGCGAGCCAGTTCTGGTAGAGCGGCGTCATCACCTCGGCCGGAATCACCGCGTTCACGCGCACGCCGTCGTTTCGCAATGCGACGGCCCATTCGCGCGTCAGCGCGAGTTGCGCGCCCTTCGATGCGCAATAGCCGCTCGTGTTGCCCTGCCCGGTGACGGCCGTCTTCGACGACAGGTTGACGATCGCGCCGCGCGTCGCCTTCAGGTGCGGCACGCAGTAATGCGCCATCACGTAGTAATGGATCAGGTTGCGCTCGAGCGACGCGACGAACGCATCGCGCCCGGCGGCAAGCCCGATGCTGTCGTTGATGCCCGCGTTGTTGACGAGGCCGTCGATGCGGCCGAAACGTGCGATGGTCTGCGCGACCGCGTCGCGGCACTGCGCGTCGTCCTGCAGCTCGACGGACACGCACGCGGCGCGCGGCTGTTGCCGCGTGAGTTCGCGCCAGAATGCGTCGTCGGGCGCGTGGCGCGCGAACACCACCGGAATCGCGCCTTCGCCGGCGAGCCGCATCGAGATCGCGGCACCGATCCCCGACGCGCCGCCGGTCACGATCACGACCTTGTCTTGCAGATTCAAATCCACTTCGCGTCTCCGTCGTTGATGGTGTCGCCGTGCAGGCCGCGCGCGGCGCATCGTGCGTCGTCGTACGCCGTCGTACTCCGTCGGGCTGCGTGCTTCAACCCCGGAATCGATACTGCTCGAGCGATTCGGGCTTGATCTCGATCGAGAAGCCGGGCGCCGTCGGCGGCATGTACGCCGCGCCGCGCACGACGCACGGTTCGACGAAATGCTCGTGCAGGTGATCGACGTATTCGGTCACGCGCCCTTCCTTCGTGCCGGAAATACACACGTAGTCGATCATCGACAGATGCTGCACGTATTCGCACAACCCGACGCCGCCCGCATGCGGACACACCGGCAGCCCGTATTTCGCGGCCAGCAGCAGCACCGCGAGAATCTCGTTCACGCCGCCCAGCCGGCACGCGTCGATCTGCACGACGTCGATCGCGCCGCGCGCGATGAACTGCTTGAACAGCACGCGGTTCTGGCACATCTCGCCGGTCGCGACCTGCACGGGCGCGATCGCGTCGCGGATCTTGCGATGCCCTTCGACGTCGTCGGGGCTCGTCGGCTCCTCGATGAACCACGGTTTCGCGAACGCCAGCTCGCGCACCCAGTCGATCGCCTCGTCGACCTCCCACACCTGGTTCGCGTCGATCATCAGCTTGCGCTCGGGGCCGATCACCTCGCGCGCGATCGTCACGCGGCGGATGTCGTCCTCCAGGTTCGCGCCGACCTTCAGCTTCACGTAGTCGAAACCGGCGTCCACCGCCTCGCGGCACAGCCGGCGCAGCTTGTCGTCGCTGTAGCCGAGCCAGCCCGCCGACGTCGTGTAGCACGGGTAGCCGTCGCGCTCGAGCGCCGCGATCCGCGCCGCCTTGCCGGGCGCCTGCCGGCGCAGCAGGTCGAGCGCTTCGTCCTGCGTCAGGCAGTCGGTCAGGTAGCGGAAATCGATCGCGCGCACGATTTCCTCGGGGCTCAGGTCGGCCACGAGCCGCCACAGCGGCTTGCCCACCGCCTTCGCCCACAGGTCCCACACCGCGTTGACCACCGCCCCCGTCGCCAGGTGGATCGCGCCCTTGTCGGGGCCGATCCAGCGCAACTGGCTGTCCGACGTGACGTGCCGCCAGAAGCGGCCCATGTCCTCGCGAATCCAGTCGAGATCGAGGCCGACGACGAGGTGACGCATCGCGTCGATCGCCGCGCAGCAGATTTCATTGCCGCGCCCGATGGTGAACGTGAGCCCGTGGCCTTCGAGCCCGTCGCGGTCGGTTTCGAGCACGACGTACGCGGCCGAATAGTCGGGATCCGGATTCATCGCATCGGAGCCGTCGAGCTGGCGCGAGGTCGGGAAGCGCACGTCGAGGACGCGCATCGATCGAATGATAGCCATGGCAAACCGTCCGTTAAAGGGTGTCACGCCTGCACGGTGCGCTGACGCTGCTCGCCGAGCCCGTCGATGCCGAGCGTGATCACCTGCCCGGCGCGCAGATAAACGGGCGGCTTCTGCCCGAGGCCGACGCCGGGCGGCGTGCCGGTCGAGATCACGTCGCCCGGCTGCAGGCTCATGAAGCAGCTCAGGTAGCTGATCAGGTGCGGCACGCGGAACACCATCGTCGCGGTCGTGCCGTTCTGGTAGCGGTGGTCGTCGACGTCCAGCCACAGCCGCAGCGCGTGCGGATCGGGCACTTCGTCGGCCGTCACGAGCCACGGGCCGAGCGGCCCGAACGTGTCGTTGCCCTTGCCCTTGTCCCACGTGCCGCCGCGTTCGAGCTGGTATTCGCGCTCCGACACGTCGTTGACGACGCAGTAGCCGGCGACGTGCGACAGCGCGTCGGCTTCGTCGATATAGCGGCCGCCCCGGCCGATCACCACGCCGAGCTCGACTTCCCAGTCGGTTTTCTCCGAACCGCGCGGAATCTCGACGTCGTCGTTCGGCCCCGAGATCGCGCTCGTCCATTTGCCGAACACCACTGGCTCCTTCGGGACTTCCATGCCCGACTCGGCCGCGTGGTCGGAATAGTTGAGCCCGATGCAGATGAACTTGCCGACCTGGCCGACGCACGCGCCGAGGCGCGGCGTGCCGTCGACGAGCGGCAGCGACGACGGCTCGATGTCGCGCAGCCGCGCGAGCGATGCGGGCGTCAGCGCAGCGCCGGCGACGTCGTCGATCACGCCCGACAGGTCGCGGATCTTTCCCTGCGCATCGAGCAGGCCGGGTTTTTCATGGTGTTTTTCGCCAAATCTCAGCAGTTTCATGTCGTCCCAGCGGAAACGGAAAGTGAATGGGAAGGCGCGGTCGGCCAGACGCGGTCGGCCAGACGCGGTCAGTTCGACCAGCCGCCATCGATCAGGTGAATCGCGCCGGTGGTGAACGACGCTTCGTCCGACGCGAGGTACAGCGCGAGCGCAGCCACTTCGTCCGCCGTGCCGATGCGCCCCATCGGCTGGCGCGCGACGAACGCCTGGCGCACGGTGTCGGTCGACACCTGGCGCGTGCGCGCCTGCTCGGCGATCCGCTGCTCCAGCGACGGCGATTCGATCGTGCCCGGGCAGATCGCGTTGCAGCGGATGCGCTGCTCGACGAAATCGGCGGCGACCGCCTTGGTCAGGCCGATCACGGCCGCCTTCGTCGTGCCGTAGACGAAGCGGTTCGGCACACCCTTCACGCTCGACGCGGCCGACGCCATATTGATGATCGACGCGCCGCCCGCGTCCAGCATCGCCGGCAGCAGCGCGCGGATTAGCCGGTACATCGACGTGACGTTGAGGTTCAGCGAGAACGCCCACGCGTCGTCGTCGCACTCGAGGATCGAGCCGTGGTGCACGTAGCCGGCGCAGTTGAACAGCACATCGAATGCGCGCTCCTGCGCCGCGAGTGCCGCGACGTCGTGCGCATCGGTCACGTCGAGCCGGCGCGTGGCCAGCCGCCCGCCCGCGCGTTCGGCATCGGCCGCGAGCCGACCGAGCGCGGCTTCGTTGATGTCGGTCGCCAGCACGTCGGCGCCCTCGCTCGCGAACCGCAGCGCGGTCGCGCGGCCGATACCCTGCCCGGCCGCCGTCACCAGCGCGCGCTTGCCCTGCAATCTCATGAGCACCACTCCTGTCGAAGTCGGCCGAGCCGGCCGATTGGCACAAAGGACTAAAGGTCCAACCAATCATAGGAACAGAATCCGGATTTGTCACGATCGCGCGATTCAGTATTTTCCCGAGCGGGAGAATCGGGCGGAAAGGCGGTGCCGCGGGCTTCGATGACTGTCTATTTCAGGTTCCACCGATCGGCTGCCTGTCGCGCAAAGCCAATATCGGCGGGCGTTTGCGCCGGCCCCTGGCGCCTGAGCCCACGTGCCGGCGCGGCGAAACTGACAAAAAAGTCATGTTCACGTCAGGGTCTCAACGGGGGGCGCGCGCGATCATGACATTGCCGGACCGCGCTTTCCGGCACACCGCCCCGCCCGTCGCCGATCCCTGACGGGCCCCTCCGTCCCCCGCGGTGTGTCACGTGACTGAGCGAGCAGACACGGTGGCGCGGGCCGATTTTTCGCCCCGGACGTTCGCGTCCGGGGCACTTTTGTCGTTGGTTTCTTAAGGAAATGCGCGGCGATTGTTTCTAAATCGGCAAAAGGTAATTTGAGCCAGACAGGATGTTTTTTCCGGTCACAGACGCTTACATTTAGCGCACCACTCATGGAAACCGCTACGGATTCGTCCTTGGGTAGTGACATCCACTGCCATGGCCGAAACCGCACGAGCTTTAGGAAACGGCAAAATGAAGGCCTCCAAATCCCTGCCTGCGCTCGATCCCGCCGACGTCCACGTCGAAATTCTCGAACGTTCCGATACGCTGCTCGTCGTCCGCTGGGTCGAACCCGGCCGCTGTCATTACGGCGAGCAGCGCTGGCGGCGCCGCTTCGCGCAGCGCACCGGCACCTGCGCGCTGTCGCGCCAGGTCATCCAGCGCGGCGACGAAGTGTTCCGCCCGGCCGAACGCCCGGCGCCCGCGAATGCGGCCGCGATGATCTCCGCCGCCGAAGTGCTCGGCCTGGCCGGCGGCCGATAACGCCCGCCCGCCGCGTGCCGGGGCCGGCTGCGTGAGGTTGCGCGCGCCCGCCCTAGAACCGTCGGTCTAATTCCCCTGCTTGTCTGTCCCGCCTGCGCGGACTATCGTTACACCACTCAATGTAACGATTACGCGTCGTGGCGCACCGGCCACACCGCTGGAGGCAGACATGCATGCATGGAGCGCGCGCCACGTCCCGGCGCAAGGCGGCAAGGTCGCGGTCGTGACCGGCGCCAACAGCGGCCTCGGCTGGCAGATCGCGGAAACGCTGGCCGCCAAGGGCGCGACCGTCGTGATGGGTTGCCGCGATGCCGCGCGCGGTGCGCAGGCGGCCGCTGCGATCCGCCGGTTCCATCCCGCCGCACGGGTCGAAGTCGATCCGCTCGACCTCGCCGATCTCGCCTCGATCCAGCGCTTCGCCGCCGACGTCTCCGAGCGCCACGGCCGCGTCGACATCCTCTGCAACAACGCCGGCGTGATGTTCCTGCCGCTGCGCCATACGCGCGACGGCTTCGAGATGCAATTCGGCACCAACCACCTCGGCCATTTCGCGCTGACCGGCCAGCTGCTGCCCGCACTGCGCGCCGCGCGGCGGGCGCGGGTCGTGACGATGTCGAGCGGCTTCAACCGAGGCGGCCGGATCCGCGTCGACGACCTGCGCGCGGAGCACCGCTACAACCGTTATCTCGCCTACTGCGACAGCAAGCTCGCGAACCTCGTGTTCGCGCTCGAACTGCAGCGCCGCTTCCAGCGCGCGGCGTTCGCGGGAATCAGCGTCGCCGCGCATCCGGGCTACGCGGCGACCAACCTGCAGTTCGCGGGCCCCGCGATGGACAGCTCGCCCACGCGCGCCATGATGATGCGAGCCGCGAACCGTTATCTCGCGCAACCGGCCGACCAGGGCGCGCTACCGGCGATCCATGCGGCGACTTCGCCCGACCTCGCCGGCGGTTCGTACATCGGGCCGTCCGGCTGGTTCGAGTCGCGCGGGCTGCCGGCCCCCGCGAGCGTGCCGCGCTCGGCGCGCGACGTGGCCGTGGCGACGCTGCTGTGGGAGGCCTCCGAAGCGGCGACGGGCGTGCATTTCCTCAGCACCGGCGTGCCCGCCGGCCGGCTGCCGGCCAACCCGTTCGACACGGCGGCCGAGCTGCGCTGAACAGCGCGCCACCGCCCCGCCATTCATCATACTTATTACACTTGCGGAAACGAAAGGGCACTGAAAGCCTGATTCGACGCACCACTGTTACCGCGCAGGAAACAATCTATCGTCAAATTCAGCGTTTACCCTGAACCGTCCGGTGACTAAGATTTAGTCAATCGCTTAAGACAAGGTGTCGAGAGCGAACTCAATAAAACACCGGAGGTCATCATGAAATCGCTCGTTTCCGCAGTTGTTGCCGCTGTCGCCCTGTCCGCTTCGTTCGGCGCTTTCGCACAAAGCACCGTCACCCGCGCACAAGTCCGCAACGAACTGGTCCAGCTCGAACAAGCCGGCTACAAGCCGGGCGTGTCGAGCCCGTACTACCCGAACGACATCCAGTCGGCGGAAGCGCGTGTTCATGGTGCCGACGCCAGCGGTTACGGCGCGCAACCGGCTCCGGTCGTCCACGCTGGCGCCCCGGCTGCCGCAGCGTCGTCGAACGCTCGCGACTCGATCTTCTTCGGCCAGTAAGCCGACGCGCCCCCGGCGGGCGCACCGCGCATCGCGCGACCAAGCTGTATCCGGACGAGCCCGTCATGCGGGCTCGTCTTTTTTTGTGAAACGCATACCTCCGCTACCCGGTAACGGGTGGCTTCGCCCGGGCGCAGTGCGTCCGGGCGCTTTTTCCCCTGGTGAGGTATGCGTGACGCAGCCGTGTGCGCCGATCAGCGCCCCGCGACTGCGGCAGGCACCGAACGCGACAGCACGCGCCACCGCGACAGCAGTTCGTCGCGATCGACGTAGCAGCCCTGCAGATGCCGGCGACCCGTCGACGGATCGAACTCGGTGCGCGCATGCAGCACGCGCCGGTTGTCGAACGCCCACATATCGCCCGCCCGCAGCCGGCGCAGCACGCGGAAACGCGGCTCGCGCGCGAGCGCGAGAAACCGCCGGTATGCGCGATAGACGGCCGCGACCGAGCCGGCCGGCGCATCGAGCGGCCCGCGCAGGAAGTTCGCGACGCGCACCTCGGTGACGTTGCCGCGCGCATCGAGCCCGATCACGGGCGCCGAACAGCGGTAGTCGCTGTTCGCACTCTTGTTCCAGAACTCGAACGGCGTCGACGCAAGTTGCGCGAAATCGGCCGGATACTCGCGCCGCAGCGCATCCGCGAGCGCGAAGCCGTCGAGGAAGATGCTGTCTCCGCCCGTTGCATCGTTCGCGAGGCAATGCAGGAACTGCACGCCCGGCTGCAATTCGCGCGTCGGCAGATCGGTGTGCGGCGGCAGGTTGAGCGACGTATAGGCATTGCTGTCCGGACGCGGCTTCGATTCGACGTCGAACAGCATGCCGAAATTGCTTTCGCGGATCAGGCCGATGCGGCGCGCGATCTCGTCGACCCGGCCGCGCTCGGCCGGCACCCCCTCGACCAGCGTCAGCCCCGTGCGCTGCAACGCGGCGAGCCATGCGAGCAACGCACCGTCGTCCTCCATCACGTCGCGCCACGCGAACACGCCGATCGCCGTCGCATCGGCGCCGACCCATACGTGCCGCCCGTGCGCGGCCTGGCGCTCCGCGCGCGACGCATCGTCGTATGCATGCGCGCGCAACCACCCCGGCGACCAGGTGCTGCGATGCCCGTCGTTCCACTCGATATGCAGCGCGCCGTCGGTTTCGACCTGCACGGTGAGCGCCGACAGATCCTCGCGCGCATCGGCAATCTCGAACACCTGCTCGCGCGTGACCGCATGCACGCACGCGGAACACGCGCAGTTGTCGCGCAGCCAGTCGAAGTGAAACGGCGATCGTCGCGTGTCGCTCCACTCGACGTCCACCGCTCCGTCGCCGATCGTCGCCGCCGCAATGGCCGCGTCGGCGGAGAAGGTCCGCCAGTCCTCGATACGGTGTTGCGCTGCCTGCATCGTTGCCTCCTGGAAACGCCCGCTACGCGTGTGGTGCGAGCAGAAACCCGCCGATCATCCGGTGCATCCGCGCCGCCTGCGGGCTCGTTCCGAGCGCGCGCCAGCAGCCGTGCACCAGCCCCTCTCCCCTCCAGTAACGCGCGGCGCCGCCGGCCGCGAGAATCCGTTCGACATAGACGCGCGCGTCGTCGCGCAGCGGATCGTGCTCCGCGCCGATCGCGAGCACCGGCGGCAGCCCGTCGAAACGCGATGCGGCAAGCGGCACCGATGCGCGCAGCAACGGATCGTCGTTCAACGCGGCTTCATCCTCGACATTCCAGTAGAGCGCGCGATAGCGATGAACGTCGTCGAGCGTCAGCATCGGCGCGTGCGCTTCCGTTTCGCGCGCAGGCGATTGCGGTTCGAACCCGAGCATTGGATAGACGAGCGCGATGCCGTCGAGGCCGCCTTCGCCTGCATCGCGCAGCGCAGTCGCGACGGCCGCCGCGAGATTGCCGCCCGCGCTGTCGCCCGCGAGCGTCAGCGACCGTGCGCATGAGCCGAACGGCCAGCGTCCATCGCGCGCGGCCCGCGTGACGGCCAGGCAATCCTCGAGTGCGGCCGGTGCGCGATGCTCGGGCGCGAGCCGGTAGTCGACCGCGATCACGGCGAGCCCCGTGTCGGCCGCCAGTTGCGCGGTGATCAGCATGTGACTGTCGAGCGAGCCGACGACGAAGCCGCCCCCATGAAAGAACAGCACGGTGCCGCGCGGCGCACCGTGTGCCGGTGCGTAGCGCCGCAGCGCGATCGCGTGTCCGTCCGGTGCGTGCCACACCGCATCGTGCTGCACGATGCCGGCCGGCAGTTCGGCGGGCGTCCATGCGGCAGCGAAGCGATCGTAGAGACGGCGCTGTTCGGCGGGCGAGCACGCCGCCGAGTCGGCCGGATACGCTGCGTCGACAGCCGCGACGAATGCCGCGATTTCCGGCTCGAGCATCGTGTGTGCTCCGCGGTCCAAGGTTGAACGTCGACGCTAGCGGCGCGGCGGCAGGCCGATCACGCGCCCCGCATACGCGGGCGCCGCGCAGTCGCGCTGCAACACGTGCAACTCGGCCACGCGCGCGGCGACGTCGTCGTCGAACGGCGCCGATTTCGCGCCGTCGCGCGTGTCGACGTGCAGCAGCATCTGCTCGCTCGCCGACACGGCACCGTCGTGCCCGTCCGCGAACAGTTCGAGATACAGGTGCAGCCGCTTCGCGTCGTGCGCGAACACCCGCGCATCGACGCGCACGCGCGTGCCTTCCTTGATCTCCTGCAGATAGTTCACGTGCGCTTCGAGCGTGTAGACCGAGCGGCCCCGCTCGCGACGCGCGGCGTCGTCGAGACCGATGCGGTCCAGCAGCGCATCGGTCGCGAAGCTGAAGATCAGCAGATAGAACGCGTCGCGCAAATGGCCGTTGTAGTCGACCCACTCGGGCCGCACGACGTCGCGGTATATCGTCAGCGGGGTATCGCCCGTCATGTTCAGTCCTCGAATCGCATCCCGTGCCGCGCCTTCACCGCGGCGATTGCCTTCAGCACCTCGGTAATGCACTCGTCGCGATAGCGTTCGAGTTCCTTGATGCTGCGCGTGCCCTGCTGCTCGCTCGTGCCTTCGACGACGCTGTCGATCAGTTCGTCGGTCAACTTCGGTGCGACCAGCTTCGTCCATGGCAGTTCGAGCGCGGGGCCGAACTGCTGCATGAAGTGTCGCATGCCCGCGTCGCCACCGGCCAGCGTATAGGTCAGGAACGTGCCCATGAACGACCAGCGGATGCCCGCGCCGAAGCGGATCGCGTCATCGATCTCGCCGGTCGTCGCGACGCCTTCGTTGACGAGATGCAGCGCCTCGCGCCACAGCGCTTCGAGCAGCCGGTCCGCGATGAAGCCCGGCACTTCCTTGCGCACGTGCAGCGGCCGCATGCCGAGCTTGCGATAGATCTCCATCGCCGCCTCGACCGCTTCCGGCGACGTGCGCGCGCCGCCGAGCACTTCGACGAGCGGCAGCAGGTAGACCGGGTTGAACGGGTGGCCGACCACGCAGCGCTCCGGATGCATCGCACGCGCGTAGAAGTCGGTCGGCAGCAGCCCCGACGTCGACGACGCGATGATCGCGTCGGGCTTCGCCGCGCGGCTGATCTGCTCGTGCAGTTCGAGCTTCAGCGCCTCGCGCTCGGGCGCGCTTTCCTGGACGAAGTCCGCGTCGGCGACGCAGGCCTCGATCGTCGATTCGAAGCGCAGTCGCGCGGGATCGGCGCCCGGCGCGAGGCCGACGCGTTCGAGCGCGGGCCATGCATTCGCGACGTTCGCGCGCAGCCGCTCTTCCGCGCCCGGCGCGGGGTCCCACACGACCACGTCGAGACCGTGCGCGAGCGCACGGCAAATCCACCCGCTGCCGATCACGCCGGTGCCGATCGCGGCGAACGTCTTGATGTCGGTCTTCACAGCCATGTCAACGCATCCTTCAAATCGAGGAAAATCGGACGGCGGCCGCGCTCGTGCGCGCCACCGCAATGAATCGGAATCAGCCGCAAAGACTCACGCGAATTCGGTCGCCGCGCGGCGTTCGAGCAGACGTTCGCCGCGTGCCGGCAGGCCTAGCTTGCGACGCCCTTCGGCCGGCGTCAGCACGCGGCCGCCGAGGCGTTCGATGATTTCCCGCGCGCGCTCGACGAGCGTGCCGTTGGTGGCGTGCACGCCGCGATCGAGCCAGATGTTGTCTTCGAGGCCGACGCGCACATGGCCGCCGAGCAGCATCGCCTGCGCGACCATCGGCATCTGCATCCGGCCGATCCCGAAGCCGGCCCAGTGCGCGCCCGGCGGCAGGTTGTCGACCATCGCCTTCATCGTGCCCGTGTCGGCCGGCGCACCCCACGGAATGCCGAGGCACAGCTGGAACAGCGGCGGATCGTCAAGCAGTCCTTCCTTCAGCAGCTGCTTCGCGAACCACAGATGCCCCGTGTCGAAAATCTCCAGCTCCGGCTTCACGCCGAGCTCCTGGATGCGCTTGGCGCCGGCGCGCAGTTGCGCGGGCGTCGACACGTAGATGTAGTCGCCATCACCGAAATTCAGCGTGCCGCAGTCGAGGGTGCAGATTTCCGGCAGCAGCTCCTCGACGTGCGCGAGGCGCGTGAGGCCGCCGACGAGATCGGTGCCCTTGCCGAAGCGCATCGGGTCCTCGCCGGGGCCGATTTCCAGATCGCCGCCCATGCCGGCCGTCAGGTTGATGATCACGTCGACGTCGGCCGAGCGGATCCGGTCGACCACTTCGCGGTACAGGTTCGGGTCGCGGCTGCCGCGCCCCGTCTGCGGATCGCGGACATGGCAGTGTGCAACGGTCGCGCCGGCCTTCGCGGCTTCGATCGCGGCGGCCGCGATTTCCTTCGGCGTGACCGGAATCGCCGGATGCTTGCCGACCGTATCGCCCGCGCCGGTGACCGCGCAGGTGATGATGACGTCATGGTTCATGCTGTGTGCCTCGCTTGACTCGGTTTGTGTCGTAATGCGGGTAAATCAACGCGCTGCGCGCGGGCCGTTACAGGCCGAGATACGCCTTCACGGCGGGCAGGCCGTCCTTGCCGTCGAACGTCTTGACGCCGGCCAGCCACGCGTCCAGCACCTGCGGATTCTTCTTCAGGTACGCCTTCGCGGCGTCGGCCGGCTTCGTCTTGTTCATCACCGACTGCATCAGCTGGTTCTCGAGCTGCGTCGTGAAGCGCAGGTTCTCGACGAGCTTGCCCGCGTTCGGGCAGCGCGCGATGAAATCGGGCGCCGTCAGCGTGTACACGCGCGCTTCGCCGTAGTTCGGGCCGAAGGACGCATCGCCGCCGGACAGGTAGTTCATGCTGATCTGGATGTTCATCGGATGCGGTTCCCACCCAAGGAACACGACCCACTTCTTGTCGCGAATCGCGCGCTCGACCGTGACGAGCATCCCCGCCTCGCTCGATTCGACCAGCTTGAAGCCGCCGAGCCCGTACTGGTTCGTGTCGATCATCTTCTGGATCGTCGCGTTCGCGCTGCTGCCCGGCTCGATCCCGTAGATCTTGCCGTCGAGCTCCGCACGGTGTTTCGCGATGTCCTCGAAGGTCTTCAGGCCGGCCTGGTATTCGTAGCTCGGCACCGCGAGCGTCGCCTTCGCGCCCGCCAGGTTCGGCGGTTCGACGACGTTGATCGACTTGCTGTCGAGGAACGGCTGGAGCTGCTTTTGCTGCACCGGCCACCAGTAGCCGAGGGAGACGTCGAGCTGCTTGCTCTTCAGGCCGGCGAACGAGATCGGCACCGACGCGATCGTCGTCGTCGGCTTGTAGCCGAGCCCTTCGAATACCGTCGAGGCGAGCGCCGTGGTGGACGTAATGTCGGTCCAGCCGATATCCGCGAAGCGTACGTTGCGGCAGGTCGCGGCATCCGTTTCGGCCTGCGCCGCGGTCGCGAACGAGCCGGTCGCCAGCACGGCCGCGACGAACGCGGCGATCTTTGTCGACTTCATGGTTTCTCTCCCGGTTGGACCGATGTCCGACGGGTTCGCGGAGTGCGTCCCGGCCTGCATCGTGGGAGTAAAAGTAACGAGCCATATTCACCGCAAGACGACCGCCGGCGACCTGTTCTTGATTATTTGCGACTATGGGTGGAAACCACTAGATGCGGGCTGTGGCTTGTACGGCGGGGGTTTGGGGCGGATTTTGACGAGGCGGGGGTTGTCCGGATGCGGCGTGTCCAGGCTACTGGTCACGCCCTCGGCACCAGACTCATGCGCAAGCGAATACTCGCGCCGTCATGCATTTGCTCCGGGGCGCGCGCGGATGCCGGCAACAGGGTCAGTGCGTGCTCAGCCTGGCTGCATGGAAAGCTTCCCCAGCACCGCAGCCAAAATCATGGCCCGCGCATTTGACGGCGCCGGACGTCCGCTTGGTCTGAAGACCGCGTAACCCGGAACGATCTCCGCCCCGGAGAGCGCACACATTCCCGGCCGTGATGCGCGTGCCAGCCGCCAGGTCTGCTCGCCGTAGTGAGCGCGTCCCGGCTCCACCCATCGCACCAGCAGCATGTCTGCCGAATGTTCCAGGATCTCTATTTTCGGACGTGTCGTCGCACGATAGGCCGAGTCAAGGGCGGACACCAGAATCATTCTCGCTTGCGCCGATTGGCCTTTCGGACTGAACACCGGATCGCCGCACACGACCTTTGCTCCGGAAAACGAACATTGTCCGGAGCGCAGCGCGCGCCCCGGTATCCAGCGTTGCTCCTCTTCATCCGCATGCCCGGTCTTGCGCCAGCGCACGAGCAACACGTCATCCGCGTACTTCAGTATCTGCACCAATCCGTTCATTTGCCATTATCCGCTCCGCAGTGACGCGGTATCGCCTGCGTCGCAACACGCATCGATCCCGATGATCCTTCGATTACCTGCCATCCATGCTTCGATTCGACGCGGACGCGGCCCGCGTGGCGTCCGCCCGCCGGCAGGATCGCGTCGCCGCCGCGGACGGGCGCGGCCTCGACCGCGTTTCACCGGCATTGCATGGGTCGCTGCTGCATCCGGTACGCATTGACGCTCACGCATCGCCATACGTTCGGCACGACGCACGTCCACAGCGTCGCTCCAATCGCGGAGCGTGACGACGATCTCGTGTTGAAGGTGGGAGCCCGGCGATCGAACGCAACCGGCCACGTGCGTGGCCGGTTACCTTGCGCTTATTGTTTGGCGGCAAGACCAAACGCGTAGAGTTTGTGACTCGTGCCGTCGTACGGCAGACCGAGCACCTTGGTGTGGTAACCCGCCCCCCAGTACACAGTGCCGTCAACGATGGCAGCGCCCGACACCACCGCGCCGTTATTCTCGTAACTCCACTTGATCGCGCCCGTCGCCGCATCGAGCGCATACATGCTCGCGCCCGTGCCGGCCAACGAGCCGGCGTAGACGACACCGTTTGCAGCCGACATCGCCACCGTGTCCATCTTGCCCTGCGGGTCGGCCGTGCGCCACAGCACCTTGCCCGTGGCTGCGTCGACTGCCGCCCAGATGCCGCCCTTGGTCGTCTTCTCGCCGTTCGGACCGTTGTCGACGTCGATCGACTTCCCGTCCAGGTTGCCGATCGAAACGTAGATCCGCTTGCCGTCAGCAGCCGTCCCCCAGAGCATGCCGCCCAGCAGGCTGCCCGGGCCGACCTGCGTATGCCAGATCACCTTGCCGGTCTTGGGATCGAGCGCCCAATACACGCCGCTCTTCGCGCCCGCTCCTACCAGCGTCTTCTGCTTGCCGTTGATGGTCGCCTTGAACAGGTTTGGCCCCGAGCCGAAATCGTAGTCCGGGCCATCGTCGTGGTCGTAGTTGGTCGACATGTCAGCCGCCAACGTGCGGCTATGCCAGACGACCTTGCCGGTTTTGAGATCGAGCGCGACAAAGCTGTCGATCATGTTGGTCGGCGTATCGGGTTGGCAGTTCTTCTGGGTCGGAAAACGACAGTGCCCCGGCGGGACCGAGAAGTTGTTGCCCGTGGTCACGTAGAGCAGGCCGGTGTCATGATCGACCGCCGCCGTGTTGCCCCACACCGAACCGCCGGTGTATCCCTTCGGCACCATGTAGGTCTTCCACAGCATCTTGCCGGTCTTGCCGTCGAGGGCGACCACCGCGCCGCGATAGGTCGGCTTGTCCTTGAGCGCCTCGGCACGCGACGACAGGCCGACATAGACCACCCCGCGATCGACAATCGGCGATTGGGTGATGATCGCGGTCGGATCCGAATCCACCTTGGTCCGCCACACTGGCGCGCCATCCTCGGCCTTCGCCGCCATGATGAACGCGCCGGTCGGGTTGTTCGCAATCTGGGTGCCCTGACCGAAGATCAGCATGCCTTCCCAATATGCCGGGCTGGTGCGCGACGCATCGTTGTCGACACCACTGTATTCGGTGATCTTCTTTTTCCACTTCACCTTGCCGCTGGCAGCATCGACCGCCCATAGCGAGCCGCCGAAGTCCGGCACGTACACGGTGCCGTTGGCGACGGTCGGCGTGGCCGCCACGTTGCCGTCGGTATCCAGCGTCCAGCGCGGCGCGAGCTGCGAGACGTTATCGACACCGATGACGTGTTCGTCCGGCGCGGTGCGCGTGTTGTCGACACCCTGGCCGGCAAAGACCCAATCTGCCGCCGCACTCGGGCCGCTCGCGATCATGCCGAACAGGGCAAGCGTTCCGATCATGGCAGGCGTACGCCGGCGCCATGAGGCAAGTTCGACGATCTGCTTGTTGGATGTTTTCATGACATCACCTTACCGAGAGAAGTGTGACTTGAGACCGGCCGAACGGGAACGGCCGCGATGAAAAAACCCCTGGCGAACCGAGGCGACAGGAAGCGCCCGAGACGCCTGGCGATACGAAACCTGCACGTGCTTTCAAAAGCGGGGAGAAGATCGACATGGGCGGGATGGACCATCTGATGCAGCGTGAGTATCAATACCAAAAGTTCAGTTGCGAAGCGTGAATCGTCGGACCACTGCATGACACCACCGCGCCCGGCATCACGCATCTGCACCGACGACACATGCGTGCCCATGGCAACAACGCATGACGACGAGCGAACCCTGACGCCGATGCACCGGCAGTTCCGTCGCTCAGAACGTATGCATCATCCCCATATACGCGCCCGTCTGCGACTCGCCCGTCATCGGGCTCGTGCCCGACGTCGCGTCGCGCGGCGACGCGAGCAGCGAGAAGTTCGAGTTGCCGCCGTTGCGCACATACGCGACCGTCCCGTACAGGAACGTGCGCTTCGACAGGTTGTACGTGGTGCCGAGCACGTACATCATCGCGTGGCCCGACGGATCGTGCGACGCATCGCCGCCGCCGTCGCCGACCTTCACGTAATAGCCGCCGCCCGTCACGGCCCACTCCGGATTGGCCGCGTAAGTCACGCCGAGCCAGTAGTGATCGGCGCGATCGGCGACGCCGGCCGGGCTGTCCGGCGCCTGGTAGTGCGTATAGGCACCCTGGATCTTGAACTTCGACACCTTCACGTTCGCGCCGACGAAATATTCGCGCGACGCGGTGAAGATGTTGCTGAACTTGCCGTTGTTGTCGCGCAGCTCGTCGTAGAGGCCGCGCACGTCGAACAGCGCCGAGTGGTACGACAGCATGATCCCGTCCGAGCGGCCGAAGTCGTCGGCCGCACCGTAGTTGAAGCCGCGCGACTGGTTGCCAAACGCATATTGCGCCTGCACGTCGAAGCCGGCGATCACCGGGCTGTGATATTCGATGTTGTTGCTGCTCTGCTGCCAGTTGCGGCCGCGCACGAGCGATGCGGACGAAAACGCCTGCTGGACGAACGGATCGAATTCCCACACGCCGTCGCTGTCGATGAACAGGTTGCGGCCGCCCTGCAACTGGCCCCACGTGTTGCTCTTCAGCCCGACATACGCGCGGCGCGACCACAAGCGTCCGCCGCCCGTCGTGCCGTTCATCACCTGGAACGCGGTTTCCAGGTTGAAGACCGTCGACATCCCGCCGCCGAGATCCTCGAAGCCCTTCAGGCCGAACATGCTGGTGCCCCAGTCGCCGCCTTCCGCGCTCCAGCGCGTCGAACTGCCGTTCGGCGTCGCGATGTGGTTCAGGTATTCGACGCCGCCGTCGATCCGGCCGTACAGCGACACGCTCGTCTGTGCGAACGCGGCCGC
>NZ_JSZN01000039.1:0-56390 GCF_000801975.1 Burkholderia sp. A9
TCGGTTGCGTGCATGGAAAATAATCTGGCCGCCTCTCGCGTGTGCCCGGCATCATACATGCGGGGCCTGCGAACGAGGAACGGGACGGCTGGAGCGGCGCCGTTCCAACTTATAATCGCCGGTTTTGATGACGCGCATGTCGCCCATTTTAATGCCTAGCCGTTCCGCCAACCCGCCGCCCTCGGGCGCCCTGCCGGCCGCTTCGCATGCGTGCGGCTGCTTCGCATGCTGAAGCGATTCGGCAACCCGGACGTCGCGAAGGCCGTCGCGAACCTGGTCTGGCTGGGGCTCGAACGGCTGACGCAGATCGGCGTCGCGATCGCGATCAGCGGTCTTCTGGCCCGTTATTTCGGGCCGGACGCGTTCGGCAAATGGCAGTATGCGAATACGCTTCTCCTCGTACTGGCGCCGCTCACCTGGGTGTGCGGCGCCGAAATCCTGGTTCCGACCATCGTCCAGCGCCCGCCCGCGCAACTCGGCGCGGTGCTCGGCAGCGCCTTCGCGCTGCGCATCGGCGTGTCCGCCGCGGCGCTCGTCGCGACCTGGATCGCGATCGGCGCCGGCGCGTTCGATCCGCTCGTCGGCGCGATGCTCGCGGGCCTCGCGGTCACGATGGTGTTCCGCGAGCCGTTCGTCGGCGTGATCAACGCGTGGCTGCAGAGCATGACCTACAGCAAGCCGCAGCTCGTGACCAGCATGATCACGGCGCTGGCGAAGGCGCTGCTCGTCTGGCTGCTGGTCCGCGCGGCCGCCGGCCCCGCCCGCTTCGCGTGGCTGTGGGCGCTGGAGGCCGCCGCGATCGGCTTCGCGCTCCTGCTCTACTACCGCCATCGTAACGGCGGCACGCTCGGCTGGACGTTCGACAAGCCGCTGTTCAGGCACTTTGCGACCGCCGGCACCGTGTTCTGGCTCGGCCTGATCTGCATGTACCTGTTCCTGAAGCTCGACCGCCTGATGCTCGAGCGTCACGTGTCGTTCGCCGACCTCGGCCGCTACTCGGCGGCCCAGCAACTCAACGAGAACTGGATCACGCTCGCGCTGATGCTCGCGCAGACCATCGCGCCCGCTTTCATCTACCGCGTGCAGGACGTCGTGCGGCTGCGCCGTAACATCGTCCGGCTGATCGCGATGACCGCCGCCCTGATGACGGCCGGCGCGCTGGTGCTGGACGCGGCCGCACCGCTCATCGTCGGCAAGGTGTTCGGCCGCGGCTACGAGGCGTCGGTCGACATCTTCCGCTGGGCCGTCTGGCTGTCCGTGCCGGCCGGCATCGAGGCGATAGGCAATCTTATCGTTCTCAAATATCAAGCAAAATTCGTGTTGCTGGCGAAATGGGTGCTCGCGCTCGCGATCGCAGCGCTCGTCAACGTGTTCGCGATTCCCCGGCTCGGCCTGTACGGCGCGCTGGTCGGGCTGGCGGCCGGCTATGTCGCCGCCGCCGCCGTTAATTTTTATTACATTCGTTTCAAGCTGCGCCCATGACGTCTCCCGATTGCCCGCCCCCGCTCGACGACGTGGCCGTGCTGATGCCGGCCTACAACGGGCACGACGATGTCGTGCGGACCCTCGCATCGTTTCGCGAGGACGCCCCGGTCCACGTGCTGATCGTCGACGATGGCAGCACGCCGCCGATCGTCGCGCCCGACCTGCCCGGCCTCACGGTCGAGGTCCTGCGCATGCCGCAGAACGTCGGCATCGAGCGCGCGCTCGAGGCCGGCATCGACGCGCTCGCGGCGCGCGGCTTCCGCTATGCGGCCCGCATCGACGCCGGCGACCTCGCCGCGCCGCAGCGCCTCGCGAAGCAGCGTGCGTATCTCGGCACCCACCCGCGCGTGGCCTGCGTCGGCATGTGGACCCAGGTCGTCTCGCGCGCCGGCGAGCCGCGCTTCATGCTGACGCCGCCCGCCGATCCGGGCACGCTGCGCCGCACGCGCTTCCTGCGCTCGCCGCTCGTGCATCCGTCGGTCATGCTGCGCATCGACGCGGTGCGCGAAGTGGGCAACTACCGCGCGAAATACCGCGCGGCCGAGGATCTCGATCTTTTTTTACGGTTAATGCAGCGCTACGATTGCGCGAACCTGCCCGAGCTCGGCCTCTACTACGAGCTCAACGAGGGCGGTATCAGCGCGACCAAGCGCCGCCGCCAGCTGATGTCGACCCTGTCGCTGCTGCTGCGTCACTTCAACGCGCTGAACCCGTACGACTGGGCCGGCCTCGCCAAGAACCTGCTGCATTTCGTGACGCCGTACCGCACGCTGCAGCGGATCAAGCAGATGCTGTTCGCCGCGCGGCCGTCCGCCTGACGGGTAACCGGCATTTTCGACGCTTTATTTTTCTTTTATTTCATGTCCGCCACCTCCCCGCTGCGCATCGCGCTCGTCTGCAACACGGCCTGGGCGATCTACACGTACCGCCACGGGCTGATCCGTGCGCTCGTCGCGCGTGGCGCCGAGGTCATCGTGATCGCGCCACACGACCGCACGGTGCCGCTGCTCGAGCAGATGGGCTGCCGCTACGTTGCGCTGGCCGTCGCGTCGAAAGGCACGAGCCCGCGCGAGGATCTCGGCACGTTGGCCGCGCTGGTGCGCCATTACCGCGCGTTGCTGCCCGATCTCGTGTTCCATTACACGATCAAGCCGAACATCTACGGCTCGATCGCGGCGTGGCTCGCGCGCGTGCCGTCGATCGCGGTCACGACGGGGCTCGGCTACGTGTTCATCCAGAAAAGCCGCGCGGCCAGCGTCGCGAAGCGCCTGTACCGGTTCGCGTTCCGCTTCCCGCGTGAAGTCTGGTTCCTGAACCGCGACGATCTCGCGACCTTCACCGACGAGCAGCTGCTCGCGCACCCCGATCGCGCACGGCTGCTGCACGGCGAAGGCGTCGATCTCGACCAGTTCGCGCCGGTGCCGCTGCCCGCCGGCGACGGCCCGGTGTTCATCCTGATCGGCCGGCTGCTGTGGGACAAGGGGGTGCGCGAGTACGTCGAGGCCGCGCGCGTCGTGCGGGCCCGCTACCCGCAGGCGCGCTTCCAGCTGCTCGGGCCGCTCGGCGTCGACAACCCGAGCGCGATCGGTCGCGCGGACGTCGACGCATGGGTCGGCGAAGGCGTCGTCGAGTATCTCGGCGAGGCGCACGACGTGCGCCCGCACATCGCGGCGGCCGACTGCGTCGTGCTGCCGTCCTATCGCGAAGGTGTACCGCGCACGCTGATGGAAGCGTCGGCGATGGGCCGCCCGATCGTCGCGACCGACGTACCGGGCTGCCGCGACGTCGTCGCCGACGGTGAAACGGGTTTCCTGTGCCGCGTGCGCGACAGCGCGAGCCTCGCGGAACAGCTGATCCGCATGATCGAACTCGGGACCGCCGGACGCGACGCGATGGGCACGCGCGGCCGCCGCAAGGTGACCGCGGAATTCGACGAGCAGCAGGTCGTCGAACGCTACCGGCAGACCATTCATACATTGACCGGCATCACACTCTGAAGGAGCGCATCAGAATGACCGCTAAAGGCACCATCCTCGTCACCGGCGGTGCGGGCTACATCGGCTCGCACACGGCCGTCGAGTTGCTCGACAACGGCTACGATGTCGTCATCGTCGACAACCTCGTCAACAGCAAGGCCGAGTCCGTGCGGCGCATCGAGCAGATCACGGGCAGGACGCCCGCGTTCCACCAGGTCGACGTGTGCGACGAAGCCGCGCTCGCGAAGGTGTTCGACGCGCATCCGATCACCGGCACGATCCATTTCGCGGCGCTCAAGGCGGTCGGCGAATCGGTCGCGAAGCCGCTCGAGTACTACCAGAACAACATCGGCGGGCTGCTCGCCGTGCTCAAGGTGATGCGCGAGCGCAACGTCAGGCAGTTCGTGTTCAGCTCGTCGGCTACCGTGTACGGCGTGCCCGAGCGCTCGCCGATCGACGAATCGTTCCCGCTGTCCGCGACCAACCCGTACGGCCAGTCGAAGCTGATCGCCGAGCAGATCCTGCGCGATCTCGAGGTATCGGACCCGTCGTGGCGCATCGCGACGCTGCGCTACTTCAACCCGGTCGGCGCGCATGCGAGCGGGCTGATCGGCGAGGATCCGGCCGGCATCCCGAACAACCTGATGCCGTACGTCGCGCAGGTCGCGGTCGGCAAGCTCGAGAAGCTGCGCGTGTTCGGCTCCGACTACCCGACGCCGGACGGCACCGGCGTGCGCGACTACATCCACGTCGTCGATCTCGCGAAGGGACACATCGCCGCGCTCGACGCGCTCGTCACGCGCGACGCGAGCTTCGTCGTGAACCTCGGCACGGGCCAGGGCTACAGCGTGCTGGAAGTCGTGCGCGCGTTCGAGAAGGCGTCGGGCCGGCCCGTGCCGTACGAACTCGTCGCGCGCCGCCCGGGCGACATCGCCGAGTGCTACGCGAACCCGCAGGCCGCAGCCGACCTGATCGGCTGGCGCGCGACGCTCGGGATCGACGAGATGTGTGCCGACCACTGGAAATGGCAGGAGGGGAACCCGCGCGGTTTTGTATAATCCGCTGTCCATTTTTCGAGCGATCCCATGCTCAGCTTCGCGTCCGGCTTCATCGTTTCCCTGCTCGTCACGTTGTTCATCGTGCGCTATGCGCATCTGCACGAGAAATTCTCGATCGACAGCGACCTGGCCGGCGTGCAGAAATTCCACGTGCGGCCGGTGCCGCGCGTCGGGGGCATCGGGATCCTCGCCGGGGTCGTGATTGCCTCGCTGATCCTGTCCCGGCGCTATCCGACGATCGCCGGCAGCATTCTCGGCATCGTCGCGTGCGGGCTGCCGGCGTTCCTGTCCGGCCTCGTCGAGGACCTCACCAAGCGCGTGTCGCCGCGCGCGCGGCTGCTGTGCACGATGGGCGCGGCCGCGCTCGCGTTCTGGCTGCTGGGCATCGCGGTCAAGCGCATCAGCGTGCCGCCGCTCGATTTCCTGCTCGGCTACGTGGCCATCTCGGCGTTCATCACGGTGCTCGCGGTCGCGGCGCTGGCGAACGCCATCAACATCATCGACGGCTTCAACGGGCTCGCGTCGATGGTCAGCTTCATGATGTTCGCGTCGCTCGCGTATGTCGCATTCCATGTCAACGACCCGGTCGTGATGTCCGCGTCGATCATCATGATGGGCGCCGTGCTCGGCTTCTTCCTGTGGAATTTCCCCGCGGGGCTGATCTTTCTCGGCGACGGCGGCGCGTATTTCATCGGCTTCATGCTCGCCGAACTCGCGATCATGCTCGTGATGCGCAATCGCGAAGTGTCCGCGTGGTACCCGGTGCTGCTGTTCATGTACCCGATCTTCGAGACCTGCTTCTCGATCTACCGGAAGAAATTCATCCGCGGGATGTCGCCGGGGATCCCGGACGGCGTGCACCTTCACATGCTGGTGTACAAGCGGCTGATGCGCTGGGCCGTCGGCACGAAGCACGCGCATGATCTGACGCGGCGGAACTCGTTGACGTCGCCGTATCTGTGGCTGCTGTGCCTCGTCGCGGTGATTCCGGCGACGCTGTTCTGGCGGCACACCGTGCACCTGTTCGTGTTCGTGGTGCTGTTCGCGCTCACCTATGTGTGGCTGTACCTCAGCATCGTGCGGTTCAGGGTGCCGAGGTGGATGGTCGTGAGGAAGGAAAAGCGCGGGCATTGAGCGCGGCGGGCGGCCGGCGGGTTGCCGGTTCGCGCCACCGCGCATGCTCCTGCGACGGACGAACCGCCGTTGCCGACAGGATCATGACGGCGCCGCGGCGGCTCGACGAACGGACGACTAGCTTCCCGAGGTATTCGTGCTCCAGCCTGGCGCTTGCGTGTAGATCACGACGTTACCGTCGTCCTGAATGTCAGTGACCGCCCCCGGATTTCCGCTCGTGCCGGAATACCAGAGCGGCGCCCCCGCCGAACTGTAGACGACCAGATTGCCATCCGTTTGCATCGTCGCATAGGCACCCGGATGATTCGCCGTACCCGAACTCCACTGCGCAACGCCCTGGCGAAGCAGCACCAGATTCCCGTCACCCTGCATGACGAGCACGTTTGCGCCGTTGCCTGAAGTAAAGCTCTGGCCGCTGCTCAGCGTGACGCCCCCCTGCCAGACGGCCGGGCCGCTCGAGGAATTCGCCAGGCCCGACGCGGAAGTCCCCGTGGCAAATACGGGTACCGACAACCGGTAGATCACCATGTTGCCGTCGTCCTGTATGACAAGACTCTGGCCATATGATGTGCCGTTGGTCGACGAGAACCACAGCGCATTGCCGCTCGTACTGTAGATCACGAAGTTGCCGTCGGTCTGGAACACGGCATAGGCGCCCGCGTTTCCGTTGGTCGCCGAATTCCATACCGCGGCGCCATTGGTCGTGTTGTACAGCACGAGGTTGCCGTCATCCTGCATGACCAGTCGATGGCTTTGGGACGCCGAGTACACGATTTGTGTCGGCCTGAGGGTCGTCCCTTCGTTGACGGCGCCGCCGTAGATCGGAGACGTCGGCGCGCATATCGACGAATGCAGCGTGCTGATGATCGGCGTGCCCCAGCCCGTCACGAAGTCCCATCCCGAACCCGCGCTGTATGCGCCGTTCGACCCGTTGGTGATATCGCGAAAGATCGATGGGGTCGTGGTTTCGGCGCTATACAGCGTGGGCGCCGCGAACCCGAGGTTGGTCGCGCAGGCACCGGACAGCATGCGCGCCCAGGTCGCGGCAAACAGCGGCGCGGACAGGCTGGTCCCGCCTACGATCTCGAGTTGCCCGCCCACGACGACCCGTTCGCCGCTGTTCGGATCGGCGTCGAACGCGAGGTCCGGCATGCCCCGAAAGGCGCGGCCCTTGAGCGCCGGAACGTTCGACTGCCACGATGGAATCGGCTCGATGCCACTGATGCCGCCGCCGCTGGAGTCCCACGCCATCTCGCCGCCGTAGCTGCCGTTCCCGTTCGTATAGAGCGAGGTGCCGCCCACTGCCACGACATACGGGGACGTGGCCGGATATTGCACCGACGTGCCGGAGCAGCCGTACGCCACGCTGCCTGAATCCCCGGAACTGACCGCGAACGTCTGCCCCTGCGCCACGGCGAGCTCGAACAGCGTGTCCATGGCAGCCGTCGGGGCCCAGTTCTCGCAACCGCCGATCGACATGTTCACGACGCGGGCGGTGTTATCCGTCACGGCACGATTGATCGCGAGCGCGATATCGCTCCACGCGAAGGACGGCGCGACATAGAAATTGAGTTGCTTGACGCCGCCGGACATCCCGACAATGGTCTGGCTATCGAGCGACCATTCGATGTTCGCGCTCGTGTCGGCACTCCGCAACCCGGCGTTGATCACCGAAACGGGTACGGCAGGCAACTGGTTGTTGCGTTCGAAGGTGGCCAGGTCGATGACGGGCTGCGTCAGATCGCCTTCTGCAATGATGCCGACGGTGATGTTGGCGGCGGTCGGCATGTTCCCCATCGAGTAGATGCCGGGGAAGTCCGTCGGATTGTGCGCGACCGTCACGGCCGCCGTGGTCGGCGACGCATTCGCGCGTGGCGCAGCCGCCGACAGGGTGGCGCGGACGAAATGCGGATGCAGGCGGGTCGCGGTATCGAGCCCCAGAACCGATTGAACGACGCCGCCGATCGCATCCGGCATCGTCTCGGGGGCAGTGTTGATATGCGCGCGGCTGCCATCCGCCATCGCGACCGGCACCAGCGTCGTCTGGAACACCCCGGATATCACGCCGGCCGGTGCATCGGCTTCGACGATCATGTTGTTGCCGGCGACGTTGATGTTCGTGAAGCCCTTGCTTTGCAGATAGGCCTGCACGGTGGCGACCTGGCCGGCAGTAGGCGCGTAGCGCGCCGCGATCTGCGCGGCAGTCAACACGGCCCCGAAGCTGGCGCTGCCCGGCGTTCGCGCGTCCTGCACGAAGCGATTCAGCCCGGCTTCGTCATTCAGCTTGAGTACCAGCGCAACATGGACCGGCGCCGTCGCGCTCATCGGCGCCGCACTCACCACGTTGCCCGTGGCACGCAGTGCCGACAGTTTGCCGGTCTGCACAGTGGCAGTGGCGGCCGTCGGACTCTCGTCGCCGCCGCACCCGGCGAGCGCGAACACCATGAGTGCCGCGCTCATTCCCCTTGCAATACGCTGCGCTTTCATTGGATTGGTATGGACCGTAGATCTCTCGTATCTGGCTTTTCACCTTTGTTCTTTACGGCAATCGCACGGCAACCTTGAGGAAAACATAGGAAGGAATCGGCCGGTAGTCAAATGAATGGGGCCGGTCGATGCGCGTGGACGAGCACCGAACGATCGACGTGTCGCTCGGCACGATCGCGCCGCGTGAATGCGGAAGCCGATACCGGCGCGATCCGGTGCCCGAAACGAAAAAAGCGCCTCATGGGCGCTTTTTTGGGGGCACGACCGGCACACGCATCGCGCCAGTGACACTCACTCGTTCGATGCCGCCCGCACGTCCGGCACACTCTGCAGCACGGGCGCAACCGTCGACTGGTATTCCGGCACCCAGCGTCGCAGATCGCGCCGGACTTCGTCGTCGCTCAGCACACGGTTCTGCATCAGCCACGGCAGCAATTCGTCGAGCAAGTGATCCGGCACTTCCCGCGCACGCGCGATCCGCAGTTTGGGGTGCGGCGTGCGCGTCGTCGTCTCGTCGTCCGCGAGCAGTTCCTCGTAGAGTTTCTCGCCAGGCCGCAGCCCCGTGAACTCGATCCGGATCTGCCCTTCCGAGAAGCCGTACAGACGGATCAGGTCGCGCGCGAGATCGACGATCTTGACCGGCTCGCCCATGTCGAGAATGAAGATCTCGCCACCGTGCCCCATGCTCGACGCCTGCAGCACGAGTTGCGAGGCTTCCGGAATCGTCATGAAGAACCGCGTGATCTCGGGATGCGTGACCGTCACCGGGCCGCCCTTCGCGATCTGCTGCTGGAACTTCGGGATCACGCTGCCCGCGCTGCCGAGGACGTTGCCGAACCGCACCGTCTCGAACTGCGTGCCGCCGCTCGTCTGCTGCAACGCCTGGCACGCCATCTCGGCGAGACGCTTGCTCGCGCCCATCACGTTGGTCGGGTTGACGGCCTTGTCGGTCGAGATCAGCACGAAATGACGGACGCCGTGGCGAATCGCCGCGCGCGCGACCCGATAGGTGCCGAGCACGTTGTTGCGCAGCGCCTGCCACGCGTTGTGCTCTTCCATCAACGGCACGTGCTTGTATGCGGCCGCATGGAACACGATGTGCGGCGCATAGCGCGACATCACCTGGTCGAGCAGCAGCGAATCCTTCGCGTCGCCGATGATCGGGAGGACGGGTTGATCGGGGAAACGCTCCCTCAACTCCTCGGCGAGCCGGTACATCGCGTATTCGGACAGATCGAACGCGACGAGCTGCGCCGGTGCGAAACGGAGGATTTGCCGGCAGAGTTCGGAGCCGATGGAACCGCCCGCGCCCGTCACCATCACGACGCGGCCGCGCAGCAGCGCCTCGACGTGCGGCGTGTCGATCGTCACGGCATCGCGCCCCAGCAAGTCCTCGAGGTCGATATTGCGCACCTGCGACAGGAACCCCTGCCCCGGCATCAGCGCGGTCAGCGACGGCAGCACCATCGCCTTGATGCCGGCGCGCACGCACAGCGTCGCGACGCGGCGCTGCGTCTCGACGGACGCCGACGGAATCGCGATGATCGCGTATTCGACCTTCATCGCGTCGGTCCAGTGCTTCAGGTCGTTGAACGAACCGAGCACCTTGTAGCCGTAGATCTCGCGGCCCTGCTTGGTGACGTCGTCGTCCAGCAGGCCGACGAGGCGCCACTCGCCCGAACGGGACAGTTCGCGCGCGAGGCTCGCGCCGGCCGTGCCGGCGCCGAGGACCAGCACCGGCTTGCCCTGGCCGACGAGACCGCCGTACAGGTAGAACTCCTTCGTGGCACGGTAAAGCGCACGGGCGCCGCCCATCAGCAGGAACAGCATCAGCGGCGATACCAGCAGCACCGAGCGCGGAATGATCGGCGACGGCTGGAACATCACGGCCCCGATCATCACGATCACGCCGCCGCCGCCGACCGCCTTCGAGATGCGCATCAGGTCGGGCAGGCTCGCGAACACCCACAGGCCGCGGTACAAGCCGAACACATGGAACATCAGCGCGTAGACCGGCAGCGTCCAGACGAGCGCGGTCACCGCGCCGCCCAGGAAATCAGACGGAACGCTGCCGTTGAAACGAACGAGATAAGCGAACAACCACGAGGCGACAACCGCCGTCAGGTCGAACAGGAAAGCACTCAGTGACAGCCACGATGCTTTGGATCGCAACATCGGCAGGAAACCTCAAGAGTTGTTTTCGGCGGCCGACTGAAACCGGCGCCAACGCACGTCGATCACCAACCCGATACATGCGAGGACGCCATACCATGCGAAAAACAACAGCCACTGCTGCTGTTCGGGGCGGCCCTTTGCCCACACGGCGACGATTATGCCTGCGAGCATGATGAGGTACCAATAAAGAGCAGTCCGACGGTGACCTACCCCCGAGCGGACCATCCTTTGATAATAATGCTCCCGGTGCGCTTGCCAGAACTTTTTACCGCGTAACAAACGTCTCAGAAGTGTTACAGATGCGTCAGCGATAAAGGGAGCGAACACGAGCGCCGGAAACCAGATCGGCCAGGCGTCGGCACGCCATCCCCAGTAGCCGACCGCGCCGGCCAGGAATCCCAGCGGAATCGAGCCTGCATCGCCGAGAAACAGGCGAGCCGGATGAAAGTTGAGCAACAGGAAGCCGAACGCCGCACCGGCCACGGCCGCGCCGGCCACGACGAGATCCGGGGACGGATGCGCCCCGGTCAGCGCCGCGATCGCGTATGCCCCGAAGCCAAACAGCGCCATGCCGCCCGCGAGGCCATCGGCGCCGTCCATGAAGTTGTACAGGTTCGTCAGCCAGACCATCACGAAGCCGACGCCGACGAGCAGCCACCACGGCGCATCGGCCGGAAAGACGACGATCAATGCAACCACTGCCGCGAGGTGTGCCGAGAACCGCACGCGGGCCGGCAGCCCGCGCCGGTCGTCGATCTGCGACATCGCGGCCAGCCCCGCCGCGGCGACGGCCATCAGCCACAACGCCGGCGCAAGCGCCAGCAGCGCGACCACGCAGACCGGCACGATCCCCCAGCCGCCGACGCGCGGCGTCGGCAGCGTATGGAGCGAACGATCGTTCGGAATATCGGTGGCGAGACGCCATGCGAGACCGGTCGCGAGCAGCATGCGCAGGATCGCCGTCGATGCGATGGCGGCGACCAGCGCCACCATGGCCGCGGCATGCCATGTGGAGATCGGGAGGTGCATGTCGATTATTGTTGTGTATCGCGCGAACGATACCATGCGGCAGTCGCTTCGAGGCCCTGGCGGGTCGTATAGGGCGGATGCCAGCCGAGCACGCGCCCGATCCGGCCGGTATCGAGCTGCAGGCTGCCGGTCAGGCGGTCGATGGCCGCACGGCGGCCGGTCAGCTTCCCGAGCACACGCAGCAGCGCCGGCGGCACCGCGATCAGCCGCGCCGGCTTGCCGAGCGCGTCGCCAACGAGACGCAGCAGGCCCGCGACCGACGGCGCGTCGTCGTCGGCGACATGAAAGCACTCACCGGCCGCGCGCGGGTCGAGTGCGCAGCGCAGCAGCGCATCCGCGAGGTTTTCGACGTAGACGATGCTGCGGCGCGCCGCAACGGCGCCGAGCGGCAACGGCACCCCGCGGGCGACCGCATCCATCATCCGCAAGAAGTTGGCGCGGACGGCCGGACCATAAACGAGCGGCGGACGAACGACGACGACGTCGAGCCCTGCCGACGCACCGAACTGCGCGAGTTGCCGCTCCGCGCGCAGCTTCGAGCGGCCGTATGCATCCTGCGGATCGGGTACGAAGGCTTCCGACAGCGGCACACCGTCGTCGCCCTCGCCGACCGCCTTGATGCTGCTCGCGAACACGATGCGGCGCACGCCGTGATGGCGCGCGGCCTTGGCGAGACGCAAGGTGCCGACGACGTTGGTGGCGTCGAACGCAGCGTCGGGATCGGGCGACTCGTCGCGCATCACGTGCACGCGGGCGGCGAGATGGATCACGCAATCGGCGGCCAGGTCGGCCGGCCACGCTTCGTCCAGGCCATCGAAATCGGCGGTGCCGTGCACCCATTCGCGCACGCCATCGATGCAGCCGCCCGGTCGCCGTACCAGCGCGGTGACGGTGTGCCCGGCCTGCAATGCGCGACGGCAGACCGCTCGGCCGACGAAGCCGTTGGCGCCGGTGACGACGAGATGGGTCATCGCGCCCTCCTGCGTGGTCGGCTGACGGCATGGTGCAGCGGCGCGAACCCGCCCACGGCGCGGGCAGGCAGCGCGTGCCGAAACGCAGAGGCCCGGCACGGGGGAACTGAAAGGGAGGCTGAGACAAGCACGTCGGGATCTCGAAGACGGGAAGCACGTCGATCGACGGCGCCGTCATCAATCGGCGCCGCGCGACAGGCATCGGGCGGTGCATCAACGCATGTGCTGCCGGATGCAACCGGATGGAAAGGCAAAGTGATGTTCGGGTTCCGAATCAGATGAAAACGTCGCGTGGCGCGGCTTGTCCTGCTTGCCGGACGGTGGCTTCACCGTTGCCCGATCCTGGCCGACGGCCATCGGCCACGCGTGCCGACGGTGCCGCATCGATGCGCGGCCATTGTAACCTTGCCGATCGGCAGCAACCAAGCCATGCGCCCCACGTCCGCGGCCTCTGGCGCCACGCGCGCCGGACGTGCCGCCGCTCAGGCCAGCAACGCCCCCACCTTGTCGACGAGCGGCGCGAGCATCCGCTCCCACCCGTGCTCGTGCTCGACGAAGGCGCGCGCGTGCGCCGTCATCTCGACTGCCCCGGCCTCGTCGGCGACGAGCTGCTCGATTCGATCGACGAATTGCTCCGGCGTATCCGCAATCAGCAGATCGCGGCCGCTTTCCGCACCGAGGCCCTCGTGGCCCAGCGACGTCGTGACCACCGGCAGCCCCAGCGCCATGTACTCGAGAATCTTGTTCTGCACGCCTGCGCCGATGCGCATCGGGCACACGCCGATTGCGCCATCGGATGCGGCTTGCGCGACCGACTCGACCCGGCCGGTCACGTCGACGCCGTCATACGCGCGAAATCGTTCCGCCAGCGCGGGCGCGATGGACCCGACGATCCGGAAGCGATAGTCGGCACGCTTGCGCAGCAACGGCAGTACGGCCTCCGCGAAAAAGTGACACATGTCCTGGTTCTGGACCGTGCGCATGTCGCCGATGAAGATCAGGACCCGGCTCGCCATGCTGCGCGACGTGTACGGCAGGCCTGACAGATCCACGCCGTTCGAGCACACCATCACCTTCGCCGCGGACGCATCCGGAAACAGGTAGTCGCGGTCGGTCCGGGAGACCAGCACCGACAGGTCGAAATCGTTGACGATCGTGCGCTCGTAATCGAGCAGGCGCTTCGCCTCGATGCCGAACACGCGCGACTTCAGCCCGCGGGCATTCTTCAGCTGCTTCACCCGGCTGTAGTTGAGCGAGATCGCATCGGTCATCTCCAGGATGCGCGGCTTGTCCGACTTGCGCACATACTCTGCGCAGCGCACGAGATGCACGAATGCGCCGTCGTGCGACGGCAGCAAGCGCGCCACCGCCGCCGCAAACGCGCGACTGCGGTAGTACGCCACCTGCAGCGGCGTGCGGGTCGGCAAGGCGAGCAGCGTATTCACGTATGAGCGCCGGCGGGACAGACACACGCGTTCGACCCGGTCGAATACGCCATCGTCCGGCAGCGGCGCGTGCATCTCCTCTTCGGTCTCGCACATGCTGAGCAGCGTCAGCGAGTAATGACGGGACAGCACCCGGCACAGATGGTAGATCCGCAGCTTGTCGCCGCCGATCACCGGATACGGAAACCGTGGCGTCAGCACCAGCAGCTTCTTCTTGTCCTGGTTCATGGTAGATGCGTCCAGAAATCCTGAATCAACGGACGCACGGCCGACTCCGAGAAGGACCGCGCGCGGGCCACACCGTCGCCGATGGCAACGTCGAATCGTGCGCCGTCGTTCCATACCCGGCGAATCTGCTCCGCCATGTCGTCCACCGAGAAAGGATCGAATTGCAGGCCGCAGTCGCCGACCACCTCGGGCATCGACGTCGTGTTGCTGCACGCAACGGGCGTACCCGACGCCATCGCCTCCAGCAGCGGAATGCCGAACCCTTCGAACAGCGAAGCAAAGATGAACGCGCGCGCGTGCCGGTACTGCTCGCGCAGTTCGTCCCGCGAAATGTAGCCGAGCAACTCGACCGCCCCCGCGAGCCCGAGCGCTGCCGCCCGCCCGAGAAAATGCGCGTGATGGTCGGACTTGATCCCCGCGATCCTCAGCGTAGCGTCAGCGCCGAGCGCCGGCCGCGCGATCGCGAACGCCTGCAGGAGGCGCTCGACGTTCTTGCTCGGCACCTCGCCCGCGACCGTGAACAGGTACGGCCGGCGCGCCGCCGGGCTCACCGGCGCGTCGAACCAGTCGTCCGAAATCATGCACGGGATGACGTGCACGTCGGCCTCGTTCAGCCCGAACGTGTCGACCAGTTCCCGCTGCGTAAACCGCGAGATGGTCAGCACGACGTCGGCCCGGCGCGCCAGCCGCGGCACCACATGCCGACGGTACACGCGCCCGGCGGTCTGATACAGCGACCTCGCCGGCGGCAGCACGCTCCACGGCTGCAGGTAGATCAGATCGTAAATGACCGCGATCAGCCGCGTGTTGCCCGTGGAGCGCAGCGGCCCGGTGTTGTACGGGCACAGCAGATAGTCGGGCTTCTGCTCGCGGCACAACCGCGGCAACTCGACCTGCTCCCACCACGGGAAGAAACCGCGCCCTTTGCTGACGCACGGCCAATCGTCGGCGCTCACCCCGCTCGGCGCGAAACCCAGCACGGACTCGCCGACCGGCGCCACCAGTTGTCGGGCGAAGCGCCCCATGCCGCGGTAGTTGCCCACCATCCAGGTGATGTCCACCCCCAACTTCACGCGGTGCTCCTCGAAGCGAATTGATTCATTAACGACGTGTTCCGCCCAGGACGGCTGCGTAGACGGCCAGCGTCTTCTCCGCGCAAGCTGGCCAATTCAGCGCGCGCGCCCGTGCCAGTCCGGCCGCGCGAAGCACGTCGGCCTTGCCCGGCTGCTCGACGATCATTCTCATGCCGTCGGCGATGTCGCCGCTGCGAGCGGGATCGACCAGGATCGCCGCGTCGCCCGCGACTTCGGGAACCGACGTCGTGCTGGAGGCCACGACCGGCAGGCCCGACGCAAAAGCTTCCACGACGGGCAACCCGAAACCCTCGCACAGCGACGCGAACACGAGCGCACTGGCCGACTGCAGCAGCGCGCGCACCTCAAGGTCGGGCAGATACTCGAGCCAGCGAACGCTGCCGCTGTCGTCCGCGCGCAAGCGTGCAACGAGTTGCTCGCAGCCCCACCCTGCCCGGCCGACGATCACCAGCGGGATCTCGCGGCGCAGATTGGCCGGCAAGCTCGCATGGGCGTCGAGCACGCGCTCGAGGTTCTTCCGCGGCTGCAGGGTCCCGACGCACAGGAAGAATTGCGCCGGCAAGCCGAGGCGCTTCAGTACCGCCTCGCGCTCGGCGGGCTCGACCCGTTCGAAGAACCGGGGATGGACACCCAGCGGAACCACCGAGATCCGCTCCGGTGCAATGCCGAAATGCTCGACGATTTCCTGTTTCGAGTAATCGGAGATCGTGATCACATGGTCGGCCCAGGCACCTGAGCGACGCAGCAGCCAACGCCGCAGCGCCGCCAGCCGAATCGTCGTCCACTCCGGATGCGACAATGGAATCGCGTCCATCAGCGTCGCGATGACCGGTGTCGACGACAGCTTCGGAATCAGGTGATCCGTCGCATGAAACACATCCAGGCGTTCCGCGCGCAGCGCCTTCTCGTCGATGGCGGACCACGGCGTCACGGCGCCCAGCACCGTCGCGACCTCATGCCGGCCGAGATCGATCGCCGGGCGGGCGCCCGGAAATACGTCGTCGCCGACGGTCGCGCCAAAGCCGGCGGGGACCAGGTCGATCCCGCCCCGCGCGATCAGCGCCTGCCCCAATTCGCGCGTATACGAACCGATACCGTCGACGCCGCCATGCGCACGGCTCCGCGCGAGAGCCGTCGTGCCGAAACCGACCTTCACCCACGCCCTCCGCCAAACATCCAGCGCAGCGTACTTTCCAGCGGAATGTCCTCGAGCGGGCCAATGGCGGCCTGCAGCCGCGTACAGTCGCCCTGCAACCGGTGCACTTCATTCGCGCGCACGAAAGCCGGATTGACGCGCACTTCGATCGTGTAGCCGGCAATCTGCTCCATCATCGCGATCACCGCCTTCAGCGACACCGCGCGGCCGGAGCACACGTTGAACACCCCGCCGGCCGGTGCGAGCTCCAGCAAGCGCCGATAGGTATCCACCACGCGGCGCACGTCGGAGAAATCGCGCTCGACGTCGATATTGCCGAGTTCGATCACGCGCTCGCCGCGCTGGAAATGGCTGACGATCTTCGGCAGCAGGAACTGCGGCGACTGCCCGACACCCGTGTAGTTGAACGGACGCGCGACGACGATGGGCAACTTGTCGCGCCAGAGGCGCGCCATGTACTCCATGGCCAGCTTGCTCACCGCGTAATCGTTCGCCGGGTTGGGCTCAACCGACTCGTCGATGACTTCCACCGCCGCGTTGCCGTAGATGTTGGCACTGCTCGCCAGCAGCACCGCCCGCGGACGACGCTCCAGCGACGCGAGCGCGTCGAGCAGGTTGCGCGTGCCGACCACGTTGGTGCGGTAGATCGCCTCGGCGTCACCGTGCGCGACGAACGCGATCGCGGCAAGATGCGCGACCACGTCCGGCTGCACGTCGGCGACAACCTGTGCGAGCGCCGCGCGGTCGCACAGGTCCACCCGATACATATCGGGCCCCGTCGTTTCGGCACCGTGCGTCGTGCCGAACACGCGATAGCCGGCCGCGCGCAACGACTGCGCCAGGAAGTCGCCGGTAAAGCCGCCGAGCCCCGTCACCAGGGCGCGCGGCGCGTCAGAACGAGAAGCCGAGTTCATTGCGACGCAAATCCGCTTCAACCATCATGGCGCACAGCTGCTCGAGCGTCGTCGTCGGCTCCCAGCCCAGCTGCTGCTTCGCCTTCTCCGGGTTGCCGATCAGCAGGTCGACTTCGGCCGGGCGATGGAACTTCGGATTGACGCGCACCACCGTCTTGCCGGTCGCGACATCGACGCCGATTTCATTCACGTCGCTGCCCTTGAACTCGAGGTCGACACCGGTCGCCTTGAATGCCATGCGGACGAAATCGCGGACGGTTTCGGTGCGATTCGTGGCCAGCACGTAGGTATCCGGCTCGTCGACCTGCAGCATGCGCCACATGCCTTCCACATATTCCTTCGCGAAACCCCAGTCGCGCTTCGCGTCCATGTTGCCCAGTTCGAGCACGTCGAGCTGACCAAGCTTGATCTTCGCGACGGAGTCCGTGATCTTGCGCGTGACGAACTCGCGGCCGCGCAGCGGCGATTCGTGATTGAACAGGATCCCGCTGCAGCCGAAGATATCGTAGCTTTCGCGGTAGTTCACCGTCATCCAGTGCGCATACAGCTTGGCCACGCCATACGGGCTGCGCGGATAGAACGGCGTCGACTCGATCTGGGGGATGGCCTGCACCTTGCCGAACATTTCGGACGTGCTCGCCTGGTAGAAGCGGATCTTCGGATTGACGATGCGGATCGCCTCGAGCAGGTTCAGCGGACCGATGCCGGTAATTTCCGCCGTGGTGACCGGCTGGTCGAACGACACGCCGACGAAGCTCTGCGCGGCGAGGTTGTAGACCTCCGTGGCACCGGTCGTCTGCAGCAGGCGGATGCTCGACGACAGGTCCGTCAGATCGTATTCGATCAGGTGCAGGTTCGGGTGCTTGGCGATGCCGAGTTCTTCGATACGCCAGAAGTTCACCGAGCTGGTGCGGCGATAGGTGCCATACACCTGATAGCCCTTCTCGAGCAGGAGTTGGGCGAGATAGGCGCCGTCTTGGCCGGTGATGCCGGTAATGATGGAAACTTTCATAGTTTGAGAATTCATCTTAAGTTCTCTTGCAAAATCTTGATCGGATGATTGACGGCAATGTCACTCGGTCTCCGCAGGGACTTCCATGCGGGTGACGGCCTGGATGACCTGGTGCGTCGGCAGTACGCTGCCCAGCAATTGCTGGACAGAGGCTTCCCAGGTCAGCGTGGGCATTCCCTCTGACTTCGGGTGTGCGCCTTGCCGATACAGCGTGAGCCAGTGTGTCACGGCCTGCGCCAACGCTTCGCCGCTGGTGCCGTGGAAATAATGCGCATGGTCCAGCGCCACCTCACGGAACACCGGCAAATCCCGCGCCAGTATCGGCAGATGCTTGCGACCCGCCTCGATCAGCGGCAACCCGAAGCCTTCGCCTTCCGAAGCCGCCAGCAGACAGCTACAAGCGCCATAGACCTGATCCAGGTATTCATCGCTGATGCTCTCCAGCCAGAATAGTCGTTTTCCAAGCTCGGGATGCGCCCGCAGACGGGCGACCAGCTTCTCGACCAGCCACCCGGATTTGCCGACGATCACCAGATTGACCGCCGTACCTTGCTGCCAGAGCTGCTCGAAAGCCGCCAGCGCCTGGGCATGTCCCTTACGCGGCTCGACCGTCCCCACCATCAAGAAGCTGGGGGCCGCGCGCAGCGCGTTGAGTATACGGGGCGCGTCGCTCGGCATGCCGGTGCTCGGTCGCGAATTCTGTACATCCGCGCCGTAATGGAACCAGCCCACCTCGAGCGCGTCCTGGCGCTGGGGATGATGCTGGTGCAACCACTGCGTGAATTCCTCCGACACCGTCCGGGAGCCGCACACGACGCCGTCATAACGGGAGATCGTGTTCAGCCATTTCGTGAACAGCTCCTCGCTCCCCGGCGCAAAGTAGCTGGGCATCTGCACGCACAGGAGGTCGTACACCACAAACTGGATGCGAACGCCCTGACGCGACATTTCATCGAGAAACGCTTCCTGGACGCCGATGCCGTACGGGTTCAGATCCAGCCCCAAAAAGACATCGCCTGCCTGGAAATCAATGGGATCTTCCTGCACCGACCCGGGGTCGCCCTGCCCCATGAATCGCGACCGCAGACGTTTCGCGTAGAAGTAACCCGTTCGGTCGTGCGTTGCGTAGACCGGCCACACCTCGAAATCCTTCGGTGGATCCTTGAGCAGCTCGCTCAGGATACTCCGCACGACCCGTTGAATGCCGGTCCGGGCGTCATGGCTGACCAGCTCCGATACGTCGACAAAGAGCGCACGGCGCGTGCGCGTGGGCAAGCTGAGCGCAATGCCCTGCGCCACTCGACTCAGTTCGTCTTCGTTGCATTGACGTACCAACGGCGCGAGGGCCTGGAACAGCTTCTTGCGCGTCGACTTGATGCTCGGACGTGACGGTGCCGTCGGCAGCGCCCCACCGTTCTGAGCAAGCAGTTCCCGGCAGCGGGCAAACACCTCGTCCACCGTGATGTCATCGAGACAGAAAAAGTTGTGCGGGCAATCGCGTCGCGCAGGAATGTGGCAGGGCGAGCAAGCTGCCTCATTATGCAAGACATAGCTGTTGCCGAACACCGGTGCCCATTCGTGCGCGGTTTCCAGCCCGCCATAGACCCCGAGCGCCGTCACGCCCAGATAGGCCGCCATGTGCGCGCCGCCGGAATTGTTGGCGACGCATAGCTGGTGGCCGGCGAGATGCCGCATCAGTTCGGGGATGCTGAGCCCCGCTTGAATCACTACTTTTTCAATGCCGTCGAAGCTGAAACGCTGGGCTTCCTTTTCGCTGGCAAAGAACACGCTGACGAGCTCCACCGCGGAATCCGCGGCCAGCCGGCGTGCCAACTCGTGGAATCGCACAACCGGCCATTCCTTGGCATCGCCACCCGCGTAGGGAAACAGCGCAACCGCACGCGTATGCTGCTGCAGCGGGGTCGCGATCGGCGGCAACACCACATAGTCGGACGGATGAGCCGGCAGTGCGTCGACCAGCGCCAGCATCTGCTCGCTGATCGACATGCGATTCAGCGGCGTTTCCACGAACGGCAGGTCCTGGTACGTGGGCAGTGCGATGTCGAGCTTCGCATCGATGGCGGGATTGAGGCAGCCGTAGCCGACCTTGAGCCCCGCCTCGACTTGTGCGAGGACGAATCGCGTATCAGGCTGTCGCCTCAAATCGATCGCCAGGTCGTAGAAACCCAGCTCCTTCACGAATTCGGCCAACGAACCATCGGACAGCTCTGCCTGCAGCGACGATTTGCGCTTGAAGTAGTCGAGCGTCAACACCCGGTCAAAGAATGGCAGGGTTTGAGCCAACGCCTGGTTCCAGCTACCCACCACGACATCGATACTGGCCTTCGGGTATCGGGCGCGCAGACGGGAAATGGCCGGCACCGCCAGCAGCAGATCGCCCATGTGATCCAGCTTCAGCAGCAGGATCCGTTTGATTTTCGGCTCGAACAGCGTGGTGCGCTCGAAGGTCACGGCGCGCACCGCGCGCGACTCACGCGGTCGCTCGAAGGGCGCGATGGCCTCCAGCACGAGCTTGGCGCTGCGATCCCACGAGAATGCCTGAGCCTGGGTCCTGGCGTTCTCCAGCAACCGCGCACGCAGGCCCTCGTCGGTCAGCGCCTGATGCATCTTGGCGCTGATGGACGGGACCGACTGCGGATCGAACAACGACTCGGGGCTGCCCATGACCTCCGGAAGGCTGGCGGCGTCGGCAGCGATCACCACGGCGCCGCATGCCATCGCTTCCAGCGGCGGCAAACCGAAGCCTTCGTGCAGGGACGGGAAGACAAACAGGCTGCAGGTACTGAACAACGCCAGCAGCTCGTCATCGGAGATGTAATCGCTGAACAACAGCTCGTCGGCGCGCAGGCCGGCGCGTTGCGCATGTGCACGAAGCGCGCTCACTTCCGACTGCGGCATGCGACCGACAAACAGCAGCTGGTGGTGTTGGCGCGACGTGTCAGGCAGCTGGGCGAACGCCTCGATCAGCCGCGGGAGGTTCTTGCGCGCATCGGCTCCCCCCGTGTACATGATGAATGGCCTCGTCACCCCCAGGCGCCGCTTCAGGGTCGCCAGCGAGTCTGCATCGGGCACGACGCGGGTAAACATTTCATCGCACGCGCCCGACACATTGGTCACCTTCTCGGGCGCAAAAGGCAATGCACCCAATGCCTCCTGCCGGGCACTATCCGAGATCGCGAGAAGATGGCGTGCCCGCTTCAGGTTTTCGATGCGGTCGGCATAATAGCCACGATAAACGGGGTTCGTCCGGTATTGCTCGTCCGGGTTGATCAGCGGAATCAGGTCGTACAGTATGACCGCGGTCGGCAGCGGTTCACCCAATGCCCCGATGCTGATGACGGCATCGTCGCCCAATCCCTCGAACAGACTGGTGACCAGCACGAGATCGGGATCGAGCGTTTCCAGAAACGCCTCGCGCACGCGTTCGGCAATGGCGCGACGCGACGCATTTTGCGCGTCGATCCAGCGCATCGGCCCCGGCGCCTGCCAGACCCGAATCCGCTCCTGCGGCACCAGCCCTCGAAATGCCTGACGGATCGGTCCGATGGTCTCAGGGAAAAGTCCACTGAGCGCCAGGTAGATTTCATGGTTGCCCGCATTGCGGGCAATGGCCTGCGCCAATGAAAGGGAATAACGCCCGATGCCCCGGAAGCGGCTCTCGGTTTGCGCTCCCTGCATGTCAATAACGATTCGCATGGTTGTCCTACTTTACTTGAGCGACCGACGCCGACCAGGCCGTCGCGACCCCGGAACGATCCGGCGCAACAACACGTCGGGGCGTGCTGATGGAAACAGCCCATCGCGGCCGGGCATCGCACAACGCGCACAGGCCACGCGCCTGTTCTACAGCAAACAAGGTCATCGATCACGCACCGCGCTGATCTGCTGAACGACACGGGTGGTCGAGTCGCCATCGCCGAGTTCGAGCGCGACCACGCGGCCTCCCCGCGCACTTACCGCGTCATGGCCGACGATGTCCTGCACTTCCTCGTCGCTGCCCTGCACCAGGACGTCGGGCTCGACGGACTCGATCAATTGCAACGGTGTCGGCGCATCGAACGCCACCACGTAATCCACTGCCGCCAGGCCAGCCAGCACTTCGGCGCGATAGGCAAAGGGATTGGCTGGGCGCCTGGAACCGTTGAGCGCGTGCACCGACGCATCGGAATTGAGCCCCACGACCAGAATGTCGCCCTGCGCACGCGCTTCGTTGAGGAAGCGGATATGGCCAGGATTCAGCGTGTCGAAGCAGCCGTTGGTGAATACGATGGATTCCCCGCGCTGCCGATGCGTCAGCAATAGCTTCCCGAGGGTTTCCTCATCCACCAGCTTGGGGGCATGCTGGCGTGACGGATACAGTTGATCGCGAACTTCATCCGCGCTGACCACATAGGTGCCGGAATGAGAGACAGCGATGCCTGCGGCCACATTGGCGATATGCACCGCCTCGGATACCGACGTACCGCGGGCCAGCGCCAGTGCGAGTGCCGAGAGTACGGTATCGCCGGCGCCCGACACATCGAAGACATCACGTGCGTGCGTGGGAATGCTGCCCGGCTGGCCGTCCTGGCTCACGTAGACCATGCCCTTCGAGCCACGGGTCACGACGAGATGCCGCAAGTTCAGATCAGCCAACACCTGCTGTGCTCGCTCCAGCAGTTCATCGTCGGACGTGTAGTTGCCGAACAGTCCGATGAATTCGGAATTGTTCGGCTTGAGCAACGTGGCGCCGCGATAGAACGCGGGGTCGGTCCGTTTCGGATCGACCAGTGTCGGAACATTCAAGGCAGCGGCGGCCGCCAGGAATTCCGGCAGGTGGTCCAGCGTACCCTTCGCGTAGTCGGAAAGCACGATCAGGTCATGCTCGGATCCGACGCGCCTGAATTCTTCGAGCAGCAGCGCCTGGGTGCGCGCCGTCGGCCGCACGTCGCGATCGACGCGGGCGATCTGCTGCGCACCCGCCATCAAGCGCGTCTTCTGCGTCGTGCCGCCCTCGGGGTCGGACACGAACAGGGTCCGTACACCGTACTCCTGCAAGCACTTCTGAAGCTCGATCGACGCGCTGTCGTGACCGACCACCGCAAGCAGTGTTGCGTCACCGCCCATGGCACTGACGTTGGCTGCCACGTTCGCAGCACCACCGGGCCGATTCTCTTCGCGACCGACCGCCAGAACGGGAACCGGCGCCTCAGGAGAAATGCGAGAGACGCCACCAATGACGTAGCGATCAAGCATGATGTCGCCAACCACCAGGATTCGAGGTCTGATCGCGTTAGCGGGCTGGGGTTTATGCATGGGGGACGTTATTTCCAAAGCAGCACTTGGCATTGTTGCCGGCACGCGATTCGCGTGCCGGCAGTTCCATCTATTCGGTTACGCGCAGCGTCACCGGGACTCGGACGCACGCGCCGCAGCCCGGAGCTCGTCGAGCACTTCACGGACCGACTCCGGCAAATCGCGTTGCGACAGAGGAGAGCCGACTGCAGCGCTCGGCGACTGTGTCACGACGGCGCGCAAGCGACGGTCCAGTGCCGGACTCATCCTCACCAACCTGAGAGCCGCACGCTTCAATGCCGGCCGCTTCGCGACTTCAGCCGCCCCGACCTTGAGTACGCCCTTGATGCGCGACTTGATCCCGGACAGCAACCTGCGGTCGCGGATTGCAGAGGTCAATCTGCGCAGCGGAGCGCCCACCATACGCACCGGCTTCGACACCCGCCAGGACGTGCTGTGCAGCACGGCATGCAACAGGTCATTCGCCTGCCGGGCCTGCGCTTCCGCGTGCTGAGCCCGCGCCTCCATGGCGCCAAGTTGATTCTCCGCATGCTGGCGCAACTCGTCCGCATGCTGGCAGCGCTCCTCTGCGAGCTTGAGCCGGTCTTCGGTCACCTGCCGTTGCCCGGCATTCACATCTGCCTCGACGGACTGAAGCCGCTCCTGGGCCAGTTGCAGTTGCTCGCTGATCACACGAACCCGTTCGTCGATCCGCTCGACTCCCGCCTCGGCTTTTTCCATCCGGAGCCGCGCGGATTCGGTTCGTGCCTCGTAACGGCCGGCCAGTTGCTCCAGCGACAAACCATACTCGGCTGCGAACACCTGAGCGAACTTCGCCTTGATTTCCGGAGCGGCAGCCTTCTGCGCGATGACCGCATAGTCGGGGCTCGCGCCACGTATCACGTCCAGCAGCGACACCGACTGATCGGGATGACGCAACGCCGGCGACTCCTGCAGCCGAAGCGTCTTCACCGTCTCGAATCCGCCGTGCTCGACCACGAACGACAGCAGCAGCGACGGAATCGGCTTCTGATGCGTGGGATCCAGATAGAAGTTGTTGGTCGCGACCGCGATATTTTCCGGATTCGGCGTCTCGAGGATCAGCAAGCCGCCAGGCCGCAATACCCGCAATGCCTCCGCAACGACACTCTGCAATTGCTCGAAGCTGATGTGCTCGACGACATGGAAAGCCGACACGACGACCTGGCTGTCCGATTCCAGCGTCTGCAGATAGGCCACCGCGTCGCCCTGCGTCGCGGGCAGGCCACGCTCCTCGCAGGCTTGCAGCATGCCGGCGTCCAGGTCCACGCCGAAAGGCGTCAACCCTTGTTCCGACATCAGTTCCAGCCACTCGCCCCGACCACAGCCAATGTCGAACGTGCCGCCGCCCGGATAGACCGACGCCAGCGGCTCGACGAACGGCAAATACTGCCTGCGGATGCTTTTGATGAGGTCCCGGGGTGCGTAATAGCGTTCTTCAAACGCCCGGTAGAAATTCTCGCTCACGACACCACCTTCGCCTGTGTCGGCATCCACGTAATTCCGACGAACTCGCTCACGTTGCCGTTCACCATGTTGAATGTCAGGGCGTGATCCCTCCACTCGAAATTGTTCTGCATGTGCGTACTACCCGTATGCAACGCCACGGCAACCGAATAACTGCCCGGGCCGATATTCGCCAGGAATTCGAAATCGACCGTCGCATTCGCCCCGGCAGCCACATCGCCGATGTCGGACTGGAGATTGTGCGTGTTGGTACCGAAGACCGTCTGCCCCAGTCGGTCCTTGATCATGAAACCCATGACCAGGTCCTGCACGGACTCACGACAGTCGGCAGAGATCCGCAGCGTCACCGGCTGCCCGACTTGAGCGACGTCGATCGGCCTGCCGTCTCGATTCAGCAGCGCGACCTTGTCGATCGTGACTTCACCCGTACCGGAAATGGTCTGGACCTTGCCGCTCTCGAGCACCTCCTGACGAACCTCCTGGTCCTGATGGTCCGCCAGCATCGCGTTGTAGTAATCCATGACCGCCTCGGGCGGTCCTTCCATCTCCAGCCTGCCGGCATTCAGCAGGATCGCGCGATCGCAGATGGCCTGAATCGCAGCCTTGTCGTGCGCGACGATCAACAACGTCGTGCCCTGCTTGCGAAACTCCCGGATGCGATCGAAACTCTTGTGCTGGAAATAGGCGTCGCCGACCGACAGCGCCTCGTCGACGATCAGGATGTCCGGACGACGAGCCGTCGCGACACTGAACGCGAGACGCACCTGCATCCCGCTCGAGTACACGCGCACCGGCTGGTCGATGTATTCGCCGATTTCAGCGAACGCCTCGATTGTCGGCATCAACGCGACAATCTCTTCGACGCTGTAACCGAGCAACTGCCCCGCCATCATCACGTTCTGGCGCCCGGTGAAGTCCGGATGGAACCCCATTCCCAGCTCGAGCAATGCGGCGATCTGGCCGGTCCGCGTCACGCTGCCGACGGTCGGCTGCGTGGTGCCGACGATCATTTTCAACAGCGTGCTTTTGCCGGCACCGTTGATGCCGACAATACCCAGCGCCTCGCCGGAGCGAACCGAGAAACTGACGTCACGCTGCACCCAGTGCAGCGTGTGATGCGGCTTGCCGCGCGGGTCCAGCCACTCGAGAAGACGCGACCACCGGGTTGGATACTGTTTGTATGCCTTACCAAGATTGGTAACGGTAATGGTACCCATCAGAGTTCATCCACCATTTCACCCGCATGCTTGCGGAACAAACTGAAGCCGGCGAGACACAGCACGATGCTCAATACGAGCGGATACACCAGCGCCGACCAGTTCGGCCAGACGTGTTGCACCATCGTGACCTGGAACGCTTCGATCACCGGTGCCATCGGGTTGAAGCGCAATGCCTGTTGTGCAGACTTCGACAAGATGTTGGCTGCATAGACGACCGGCGTCAGCCAGAACCAGAAATTCAGCACGATCCCGAAGAACTGCCCCACGTCGCGGAAGAACACGTTCAACACCCCGAGCGTGATGCCCAGACCGATGGCAAACAACGTCATCAGGGTCAACACGGGAACGATGGCGAAATAGGTCAAACCGGGGAAATTGCCCGACATCACCAGGAACACGGTAAACAACCCGAACACGATCGCGAAATTGACCAGCGCATTGATCACCACGATGATCGGCAGACACAACCGCGGAAAGCTCAGCTTCTTGAGCAGGTTCGCGTTGTTGACGAAGGTGTTCTGGCCGTTGCTGACGATTTCGACAAACATGCCCCACGGCAACACGCCGGCACACAAGTGAATGCTGTACGCGAAGGTGCTGTCCACGCCGGGCAGGCGAGCATGCATGACGCGCGAAAAGATCACCGTGTAGACGACGATCATCGCGAGCGGATTGAGCACGGTCCATGCCGCGCCGAGCAGGGAATTGCGGTACTTGGACTGGAACTCCCGCTTGACGCTACCCAGGATGAAACCGCGATAGGCCCAAAGGACTCTCAACATCCCTAGCATCACGCCCGCCCGTAAACGTCCTGGAAGCGAACGATGTCGTCTTCCCCGAGATACTCGCCGCTTTGCACCTCGATCATCACGAGATCCAGCACGCCCGGGTTCTCGAGCCGATGCTTGTGACCGGCGGGAATGTAGGTGGACTCATTGGTACGCACGAAGATCTCCTGATCTCCGTTCACGACCTTGGCCATGCCGGACACGACGATCCAGTGCTCGCTGCGGTGATGATGCATCTGCAGACTCAGGCTGGCACCCGGCTTGACCTCGATGCGCTTGATCTTGAAGCGCGGCCCCTCTTCGAGCACCGTGTACGTCCCCCAGGGGCGACTGACGGTGCGATGCAACTTGTATGCGTCGTGATTCTGTTTCTTCAGGCGAGCCACGACCTGCTTCACGTCCTGCGCGCAATCGGGATGCGCGACCAGGAGCGCATCCGGCGTATCGATAATCATCAGATCAGCGACACCCACGGCCGCGACCACGCGGTCCTGGCTCTGCACATAGGTATTCCGGCTGTCGATGAAGATGGCTTCGCCGATGGCGCGGTTGCTGTCCGCGTCCGGGGAAACCAGATCACGAATCGCGCCCCAGGAACCGATATCGCTCCACCCGAAACTGGACGGCACGACCGCCACGTTCTTCGAACGCTCCATCACGGCGTAGTCGATGGAGATGTCGGGCATCTTTTCGAAAGACTCCGAAGGAATCTCGAGCATCTGCGCCGACGGGTTGTTCGCCTTCAGCGCCGACCAGCACGCGTCGGCTGCCGTCGCGACGTCCGGCGCATAGCGGGCCATTTCGTCCAGAATGACGCCTGCCTTGAAGCAGAACATCCCGGAATTCCAGAGATAGTTGCCCGCGGCAAGATATTCGGCCGCCTTGTCGGCATCCGGCTTTTCGACGAAGCGCAGTGCCGCCCGGCCTGCACCGATCGCCGCCCCTGCCTCGATGTAACCGAAGCCGGTGTCCGGGCGGGTCGGCACGATGCCGAACGTCACCAGCTTGTCCTGTTGCGCCAGTTCGACGGCACTCGCAACGGCAGCGGCAAATCCTTGCTGATCCTGAACCAGATGATCGGCCGCGAGAATCAGCATCAGCGCATCGCGCCCGTACTTTTCCGCGACGTGATGGGCCGCCATTGCGACCGCAGGTGCCGTGTTGCGACCGGCGGGTTCGAGCATGAATGCGCCGGACAGCGATTCGCCGAGCTTCACGCTCGCGAACTCGTCCTTGCTCATGAAATAGTAGTCGCGGTTGGTGACCGTCAAAATCTCCCGGTGCTGCCCCTCCGCATCACTGCCGACCACGGCTGCCGCGCGGCGATAGGTTTTCAAGAGCAAGCTCTCGCCGTCGGCAAGCTTCATGAACGGCTTGGGATGCCCTTCGCGGGAGACCGGCCAAAGTCGCGTGCCTGCGCCACCAGACAGGATGACGGGGATCAATATCACTTTCACTCCAGATTTGATTTTCCAACCGCGAAAGGAAGGCTTTCACCGCCTTTCGCCTTTTGATTCAACAGTCCGTCAGCAAAAAAATGAGCCGCTTAGGCCAACTTAGTTCGGACAGAATTATAGCCGACGCCCCTTACTCACCCAGGCACAGCCGCAGTGCATCGTCCCAGGCCGGCATCGTCACGCCGAACGTCCGGCTCAGCTTGTCGAGCGCCATCCGCGAATTCGCCGGGCGCTTCGCCGGAACCGGATACTCGCTCGCCGGAATCGGCAGCACCTTCGGTGCAAGCTCGCCCATCGCGATGCCCAGGATCGCTTCCGCGAAGCCATGCCACGACGTCGCGCCGGACGATGTGAGGTGATAAACGCCGGAACGCTTCGCCCACCAATCGGCGACATCATCCACGGCGGCTTGCTGCGCGACGATGTGCGAGGTGACGACGGCGATCGTCCGCGCCCAGGTCGGTGCGCCGACCTGATCCGCGACGACCCGCAGCTCCGGCCGCTCGCTGCCGAGTTTCAGCATCGTCAGCAGGAAGTTCTTGCCGCGCCGCCCGTACACCCAGCTCGTCCGTAGAATCAGGTGCGCGCAACCTGTCGCCGCGATCGCCTGCTCGCCTTCAAGCTTGGTCGCGCCGTAGGCGTTCACGGGATTCGTCGCGTCGGTTTCCGTATACGCACCCGTCTTCGTGCCGTCGAACACGTAATCGGTCGAATAGTGAATCAGCGCACCGCCGGTACGCGCCATCTCCTCGGCGAAGATGCGCGGCACGTCTGCATTCATGCGCCGCGCGGCGTCGACGTCGGTCTCGGCCTTGTCAACCGCCGTATACGCGGCCGGGTTCACGATCAGCGACGGCCTCACGTCCCGCACCAACGCACGTACGCGATCAAGATCGGTCAGATCCAGCATCGACCTGTCGCACGGCACCACGCGTCCGAGCCCCTGCAGCGCGCGCAGCAATTCGAATCCAACCTGGCCGTTCACGCCCGTCACGAGGATCGTCGGTTCAGGATGCACGCCGCCCTCACGCATAGACGTCGGCCTCGGTCAGGCGCTTGCCAGCCGCATCCTTCGGCGCCAATATCGGTGCCACATCGATCGGCCACTCGATCCCGATTTCCGGATCGTCCCAGACGATGCAGCGCTCATGCTCGGGAAACCAGTAGTCGGTCGTCTTGTACAGGAACTGCGCGGCCTCGGACAGGACGACGAAACCATGCGCAAAGCCGGGCGGGATCCACAGCTGCCGATGGTTTTCGGCCGACAGCACGAAGCCGACCCATTTACCGAAATTCGGCGAGTGCTGGCGGACGTCGACCGCGACATCGAACACCTCGCCTTCCACCACGCGCACGAGCTTGCCTTGAGCGTGCCGGATTTGATAGTGCAACCCGCGCAGCACGCCCTTCGACGAACGCGAGTGATTGTCCTGCACGAACGCGATGCCCGGCTCCACCTGCTCCGCAAACTCGCGGGCATTGAAGCTTTCGTAGAAATAGCCGCGCGCGTCGCCGAACACCTTCGGCTCGATGAGCTTGACTTCGGGCAGCGCCGTTGCCGTTACTTGGATAGCCATGCGACCTGGTTCGTGAGAAGGTTCCTGAGGTACTGCCCGTATGCGTTCTTCGACAGCGGCTGCGCCAGCTTCAGCACCTGTTCCGCGTCGATCCAGTGCCTGCGGTACGCAATCTCCTCGGGGCATGCGACGACGAGCCCTTGCCGCTTCTGCAGCGTCGCGATAAAGCTCGCCGCTTCGATCAGCGAATCGTGGGTACCCGTATCGAGCCACGCATAGCCGCGCCCCATGATCTCGACGTTCAGCGCACCGTCCGCGAGATAGCGCGAATTGATGTCGGTAATTTCCAGTTCGCCGCGCGCCGACGGCTTGATGTCGGCCGCGATGTCGCACACCTGGTTGTCGTAGAAATACAGCCCCGTGACCGCATAGTTCGAACGCGGCTTCGCGGGCTTCTCCTCGATCGACACGGCACGGAACGACGCGTCGAATTCGACGACACCATAACGCTCGGGATCCTGCACGTGGTAGGCAAACACCGTCGCCCCGGCCTCGGTGGCATACGCGCGCTCGAGCTGCTTCGCAAGGTCGTGCCCGTAGAAGATGTTGTCGCCGAGGATCAGCGCCGACGGATCGTTGCCGACGAAATCCCGGCCGATCACGAACGCCTGCGCGAGGCCATCCGGTGACGGCTGCACCGCATACTGGATATTCATCCCCCACTGGCTGCCGTCGCCGAGCATGGCTTCGAAGCGCGGCGTATCCTGCGGGGTCGAGATGATCAGCACGTCGCGGATTCCCGCGATCATCAGCGTCGACAGCGGGTAGTAAATCATCGGCTTGTCGTACACCGGCAGCAGCTGCTTCGACACGACATGCGTGATCGGATACAGACGCGTGCCGGAACCGCCGGCGAGAATGATGCCCTTGCGTGCCATCGATCGGCTCCTCAAACGCGTTCCGCGTAGTTGGTTTCAACCCACTTGAGGTATTCGCCCGATGCGACCTCGTCGACCCACACCTGGTTGTCGAGATACCAGGCGACCGTCCTTGCAAGACCGGTCTCGAACGTCTCGGCCGGCTTCCAGCCGAGCTCGCGCTCGAGCTTGCGCGCGTCGATCGCATAGCGGCGATCGTGGCCGGGACGATCCGTCACATAGGTAATCTGATCGCGATAGGACCCTGCGGACTTCGGCCGCGCGTGGTCGAGCAGATCGCACAACGTATGCACGACCTCGAGGTTCTTCTTCTCGTTCCACCCGCCGATGTTGTACGTCTCGCCGGGCACGCCGCGCGCGAGCACTTCACGAATCGCGCTGCAGTGATCGCCGACGTACAGCCAGTCGCGCACGTTCTGCCCGTCACCGTAGACGGGCAGCGGCTTGCCGGCGAGCGCATTGGCAATCATCAGCGGAATGAGCTTCTCGGGAAACTGGTACGGGCCGTAGTTGTTCGAGCAGTTCGTGGTGAGCGTGGGCAGGCCGTACGTATGATGATAGGCGCGCACGAGATGATCGGAGCCGGCCTTCGTCGCCGAATACGGGCTGTTCGGCGCATACGGCGTGCTTTCCGAGAACTGCGGATCGGTGGCAGACAACGAGCCGAACACTTCATCCGTCGATACGTGCAGAAAGCGAAAAGCCGCCTGGTCGGCTTCGTTCAGGCCGTTCCAGTATGTCCGCGCGGCTTCGAGCAGCGTGAAGGTGCCCACCACGTTGGTCTGAACGAAATCCGCCGGCCCGTGAATCGAGCGATCGACGTGGCTTTCGGCGGCGAAATGCAGGACTGCGCGCGGCTTGTGTTGCGCGAACAGTGCGTCGAGTGCGGCGCGATCGCAAATGTCGGCGCGTACGAACACGTGCTTCGGGCTCTCGTCCAGCGACTGCAGCGTGCGACGGTTGCCGGCGTAGGTCAGCTTGTCGACGTTGAGCACGGCCTCGTCGGATTGACGCAGCCAGTCCAGTACAAAATTGGCGCCGATAAAACCCGCACCGCCCGTCACCAGGATCATGAGGCTCCCTCTAGTCATACGCGGCAGGCCTCAAGCACGAGCCGCCATCATTTCGAACCGCGACGGCATCAACGCACGCGTCGCTCAAGGCGGGAATTCTAACTTCTCACCGTGACCGTCAAAGTCATGAAATGCTAATTTTGTCGAGGAAGCGGCAATTATAGGAAGCAAGCCTATGCAAAAGCCATGCTGCTAACAACTTGAAACAGTGCTCCACGCTCGGCAACACGAATGAAATTATGTTTTAAATCAATACGTTAAACTGGCACAATATTGTGCCGCAACGCAGCGCCGCAGTTGCACCGTTTCCCATTCAGCGTCAACACTTTTCACAACCGCCACTCATGCCGCCCACCCCCATCGCCATCGGCGACATCCAAGGCTGTCATTCCGCTTTCCAGTCCCTGCTCGAAAAGCTTTCAGCTTCTGCCGACACCCCGCTATGGATCGCCGGCGACATCGTCAACCGCGGCCCGGCTTCCCTCGCGGCGCTGCGTGCGCTGGTCGAGCTCGGCCCGCGCGTGACCGCCGTCCTCGGCAACCACGACCTGCACCTGCTCGCGGTCTCCGCCGGCATCCGTACCGAGCGCCCGGGCGACACGATCGGCGAAATCCTCGACGCACCCGACGCCGAAGCGCTGCTCGACTGGGTGCGGCACCGCCCGTTCGCGCACTTCGAACAGGGCATGCTGCTCGTCCATGCAGGCGTGCTGCCGCAATGGGACACCACGCTCGCACTGGAACTCGCGGACGAACTGCAGCGCGCGCTGCGTGCGCCGGACTGGCGCGAGACCTTGCAAAAGCTGTACGGCAACGAGCCGAATCAATGGCGTCCGGACCTGAAGAAGCGCGACCGGATGCGCGTCGCGTTCAACGCGTTCACGCGCGTGCGCTTCTGCACGCCCGACGGCGCGATGGAGTTCAAGACGAACGGCGGCCCCGACAGCGCGCCGCCCGGCTACCTGCCGTGGTTCGACGTGCCGGGCCGCCGGACCGAGGACGTGACGCTCGTGTTCGGCCACTGGGCCGCGCTCGGCCTGATGCTGCGCGACAACGTGGTCGCGCTCGATTCGGGATGCGTTTGGGGAAACCAGTTGTCGGCCGTGCGACTGACGGCCGACCCGGCGCAGCGCGCGGTCGCGCAGGTGCAGTGCGAAGTGTGCCGCACGCCGGGCGGCGAGTGACCCGCGCGCCATGCGCGCGGGCAGCATGAAGCATCAGCCCTCGCGCCCCGGCACCGGCTCCTCGGCCGCGGCCTCACCCGCCGCACCGGCGCCGACTTCGGTCGCCGGATACGCATGCTTCTCGAGCTCCGCCAGCGACTCGGGCGACGGCTTGCCGACCTTCTCCTGCAGTGCCGCCAGCGCGGCCGCGATCGCATCGCGCGCCGCCGCCGACGTCGCGCGGCGGTCGCCGCCCGGCGCGATCGGCGCGCCCACATACAGGTGCGCGACGAGCGGACCGCCGCGCAACACCATGTCGAGCGACTTGCCGAGCGACAGCTCGCCCGTATAGGCCGGCGCGACCGACTGCCGCCCCTGCGCGTCCTCGTACATCAGGCAGATCGGCTGCACCGCGCAGCCGGCCGACACCGCGGCCTGGAACAGGTTCGCATGGAACGGCAGCAGCGCCTGCCCGTCGGACGTCGTGCCTTCCGGAAACACGCACATCAGCCCGCCGTTGCGCAGGCGCTCGGCCATCTCGTGCATGATCCGCATCGCCTCGGTACGCTTCTCGCGCTGCAGGAACACGGTATCGAGCTGCTCGGCGAGCCAGCCGACGACCGGCCACTGCCGCACCTCGGCCTTCGACACGAACGGCGTCGGCCGCCACGCGTTGATCGCATAGATGTCGAGCCAGGAGACGTGATTGCCGACCACGAGCGCGCTCGCGTCGAGCCGCGCGCCGTCGTTGTGGACGACGATGCGCATCCCGCAGATCCGCAGCATCTTGAGCGACCAGCGGCGCGTCATCTCGGCGCGGCGCGCGGGCGTGACATGCGAAAAGCGCAGCGCGACGATCGCCATGCCGCGCAGCAGGTGAAAGACGAGACGCAGCTTGCGAAGAGCGGTCATGGCGAAGATCCGGCTTGGTTCAGTGGCGCTCGAACGCGACCTGCCCCGCCACGAGCGTCGCGCGCACGCAGGCCGGCAGTTCGTAGCCGAGGAACGGCGAGTTGTGGCCCTGGCTCTTCAGCGCACGCGGCTCGACGCGCCAGTGCGCGCGCGGGTCGAACACGCACAGGTCGGCCGCGCCGCCTTCGGCCAGACGGCCGGCCGGCAGCTGCAGCACGTCGGCCGGCGCGGCCGTGATGCGGCGCAGCGCCAGCGCGAGCGGCGTGTTCGTTTCATCGGCCCACTTCACCGTGAGCGACAGCAGCAGTTCGAGCCCCGTCGCGCCGGGCGTCGCTTCGCCGAACGGCAGCAGCTTCTCGTCGTCGTCGACCGGCGTGTGATCGGAGCAGATCGCGTCGATCGTGCCGTCGGCGAGCGCCGCGCGGATCGCTTCGCGGTCGCGCTCGCTGCGCAGCGGCGGGTCGAGCCGGAATTGCGAATCGAAGTAGCCGATGTCGACGTCGATCAGGTGCAGGTGGTTCACGCCGACGTCGCACGTCACGGGCAGCCCCTCGGCCTTCGCCGCGCGCACGAGCGCGAGGCCGGCCGCCGACGACAGGCGGGCGAGGTGCACGCGCGCGCCCGTCACGCGCATCAGTTCGAAGATGGTGTGCAGCGCGATCGTCTCGGCCGCGACCGGCACGCCGGACAGCCCGAGCCGCGACGCGAGCGCACCGCTCGCGGCGACGCCGCCGCGGCCGATGAACGCGTCGAGCGGACGCAGCCACGTGGTAAAGCCGTAGGTGCTCGCGTACTGCAGCGCGCGCAGCAGCACCTGCGTGTCACGCACCGGCACGTTGGCATGCGTGAAGCCGACGCAGCCCGATTCGGTCAGCGCGACCATCTCGGTGATCACTTCGCCCTTGAGGCCGACGGTGAGCGCGCCGAGCGGATGAACGTTCGCCTGGTGCAGGTTGCGTGCGCGATACTTGAGCATCTCGACGAGGCCCGGCTCGTCGAGCACGGGGTCCGTGTCCGGCGGGCACACGAGGGTCGTGACGCCGCCCGCGACGGCCGCGGCCATCTCGGACGCGAGCGTCGCCTTGTGCTCGTAGCCGGGCTCGCGCAGCCGCGCGCACAGGTCGACGAGGCCGGGCGCGACGATCAGGCCCGACGCGTCGATGGTCTTCTCCGCGTTGAAACCGGCCGGCGCCGTGCCGAGCGCGGCGATCTTGCCGTCCGCGACGAATACGTCGGCCTGCCGTTCGGTGCCGGCGACCGGGTCGATCAGCGTGCCGCCTTGGATATGAATCTTCATGCGCTGTCTGTGAATGCGTTGATTGCGTGAAAGGGATGCGCGAAAGCGGGCTCAGTCGCTGTTGCCGGCGACGATGCCCATCACCGCCATCCGCACGGCGATGCCGAACGTGACCTGGTTGAGGATCACCGACTGCGGCCCGTCGGCGACCTGCGAGTCGATCTCGACGCCGCGGTTCATCGGGCCGGGGTGCATCACGATCGCGTCGGGCGCGGCAAGCGCGAGGCGCTCCGGCGTCAGGCCCCAGGTCTTGAAGTACTCCTGCGCGGACGGCAGCAGCGCGCCGCTCATCCGCTCGTTCTGCAGGCGCAGCATGATGATCACGTCGACGCCCTTCAGCCCTTCGTCGAGGTTGTGATACACCTTCACGCCCATCTGCTCGAGACCGCCCGGTAGCAGCGTGCGCGGGCCGATCGCGCGCACTTCCGGCACGCCGAGCGTGGTGAGTGCATGGATGTCGGAGCGCGCGACGCGCGAATGCAGGATGTCGCCGACGATCGCCACGCGCAGCTTCGTGAAGTCGCGCTTGTAGTGACGGATCGTGTACATGTCGAGCAGGCCCTGCGTCGGGTGCGCATGACGGCCGTCGCCGGCGTTGATCACGTGCACGTGCGGCGCGCAGTGCTCGGCGATCAGGTACGGCGCGCCGCTCGACGCATGGCGCACGACGAACAGGTCGGCATGCATCGCCGACAGGTTGTTGATCGTGTCGAGCAGCGACTCGCCCTTGCTCGTCGACGACGCATTGATGTTCAGGTTCAGCACGTCGGCCGACAGGCGCGTCGCGGCGATCTCGAAGGTCGTGCGCGTGCGCGTCGAGTTCTCGAAGAACAGGTTGAACACCGACTTGCCGCGCAGCAGCGGCACCTTCTTCACCTCGCGGTCCGTCACGCTGACGAACTGCTCGGCCGTATCGAGGATGTGGTTGACGATCGAGCGCGGCAGGCCCTCGATCGACAGCAGGTGTTTCAGCTCGCCGTTTTTCGTGAGCTGCGGGTTGCCCTTCAGGAAACCGTAGCGGAACCGCTCGGGGCTCGCGGCCGCAGCAGGATTGCCGGTGCGGCCAGTGGTGTCGGTGGTCATGGTGTGCGTGATTCCAACTATGCAAACGGGCCGCGGCGCGAACCGGCGGCCCGGGATACGGTTGCGCGGTTCGCTCAGGCGACGTGCGCCTCGATGCGCAGCGTGAACTGCGCGGCGTCGTCGCGTGCCAGCACGAGCGTCGCATCGGCCGGCACGTCGAGCGTGCCGCCCGCGAAGCGCGCAGCGACCGGCAGCTCACGGCCGCCGCGATCGGCGAGCACCGCGAGTTCGACCACGGCCGGACGGCCGTAGTCGAACAGTTCGTTGAGCGCGGCGCGTACGGTGCGGCCGGTGTACAGCACGTCGTCGACGAGCACGATGCGCGCGCCGTCGACCTCGAACGGCAGCGACGTCGGGCTGGCCTGGCTGTGCAGCCCCTTCTTCGCGTAGTCGTCGCGATGCAGCGCGACGTTCACGACGCCGAACCCGGGCGCGCCGAGATCGCGCGCGAGGCGCTCGGCGAGCCATGCGCCGCCGCTGTGGATGCCGGCGAGCCGCGGGCCGCCCGGCTCGGCGAAGGCCGTGCCGTACGCGTCGCGGATCTGGTCGAGCAGGACGCGGTAGAGCGCGTCGGCGTCAATGGAGCTCATGGTCGGACAATTGATCGAGATACTGTTGAAGGATCACGCGTGCGGCCTCGGCATCGAGCATCTCGGCGCGTGCGCGGCCGCGCACGTTGCGCTCGCGCAGCCCGGCCTCGGCCTCGACCGACGAATAGCGCTCGTCGACCCACGTGACGGGCAGCCCGAAACGGCCGTTCAGCTGGTTGCCGAAGCGCTTCGCCTGCTGCGTCATCTCGTGCGGCGTGCCGTCCGGATGCATCGGCAGGCCGACGACGAGCGCGTCCGGCCGCCATTCGGCCAGCAGCTCGCCGACCGCCTTGAAGCGGTGCTCGCGGTTCAGGTTGGGAATGACGACGAGGGCGCGGGCCGAACGCGTCAGCGCATTGCCGATCGCGACGCCGATCCGCTTCTCGCCGTAGTCGAACGCCAGGAGCGTCGCATCGCGCGCGCTCGCGCCGCTCATGCGTGCCCTGCTTCGCCGGACAGCATCGACGAGCTGACGCCGAGCAGGCCGAGCGCGGCCTCGAAGCGTTCCTCGGCCGGCGTGTCGAACACGATGCGCGGATCGGCGGCCACGGTCAGCCAGCCGTTGCGGGCAATTTCTTCCTCGAGTTGCCCTGCGCCCCAGCCCGCATGGCCGAGCGTCAGCAGGAAGCGCTTCGGGCCGGTGCCCGTCGCGACCGCCTCGAGCACGTCCTTCGACGTCGTCATCTCGAGCCCGCCCTCGACCGACATCGACGAATTGTAGTTCGCGCCCTCGACCGGCTCGTGCAGCACGAAGCCGCGCTCGGTCTGGACCGGGCCGCCGAAGTACACCGGAATGTGCAGCAGCGGCTCGATGTCGAGCTTCAGGTCGATACGGCTGAACAGCGATTCGAGGTCGATATCGGTGGGACGATTGATGACGAGGCCGAGCGCACCGCGCTCGCTGTGATCGCAAAGGTAGACCACCGTTCCCGAAAACGTCGGATCTGCCATGTTCGGCATGGCGATCAGGAACTGGTTGGTGAGATTGATGCGATCGGAAGGCTTTGACATGGTTTGAATTTTAGCAAAGACGCCGCGACCTGACCGGGCCGCGATCAACAAGCAACGCCGCGCGACGCTGGCAACGACGCACGCGGATCACACGGCACTCTAACACGCGCGCGGGCCCTGTCGGCAGCGTGTTGGCGGCCCGCGCCACAAGGGCCGCCGCCGCGTATGCGCCCCGTTGCGCGTCAGGTCCGGCCGAGCGCCGTGCCGAGCGCTTCGGACGCCGCGGTCAGGTCCGGCGGCGCCACCCCCGCCGCGATCTTCAGCAGCGCGGCGCGCAGCATGTCGGACGCGCGGCGCTGCACGTCGAGGCCGTCGCCGGCGAGCCGCACGCCGTGCGCGGCGCGGCGCCACGCCAGCCCCAGCGTATCGGCCAGCAGCGCTGTGTGGCCGAGCCCGAGCGCGCACGCGGCGGTACCGACCCGATAACCGGCGGCGGAGGCGCGCCAGGCAGCCCCCGCATCGGCCGCGACCGGATCGGCCGCGAGATCGGCCATCGACGCGTCGGCGGTCTGCAGGAAATCCTCATAGGCATGCGCGTTGACGGTCACGACACCGAGCGTGCGGGTGGGCGCCGTCGCGACCGCGTCTTGCTCGGCCCGCGCGGCGTCGGCCTCCCACAACGCTTCCGAGGCGGGCGTGCCGGCGACGTGCCAGTCCACGGTCAGCCCGTAGTCGTGCAGCACGTCGACGAACGCGACATCCTCGGCGGCCGCGCCGAACAGCGCGAAATCGCGCCACAACAGCGCAAGCGTCTCGCGCACGAACTCGGGCGGCGCGCTGCGGCGGCCCTGCGCGTGCTCGCCGAGCAGCAGGTTGGTCCGGGCGAGGAAACGTTTCAGTTCGGGTGCGGCGCTGGCACGCAGCGCGCGCAGGCAGGCGGCGGCGAGCCGCCAGTAGTCGTACGGGGCGCCGTCGGCCAGCGCGGCCAGGGTCGCATCGAGTTCGTCGAGTGCCGCGTCCGGCGTGCCGTGCGGTGCGCGCAGCACGCCGAGCAGCGCCTGCTCGTAGCGGGCCCGCGCCCGGGTCGCGAACGCGTCGGGCAACGCACGCAGCGTCGCTGCCGGCACCGCGCGCCCGACGAGTGCCAGCACGTCGAGCGGCACGTTCGCGCGCAAGTCCGCCGCGCCTTGTGTGCGCAGCGTACGGAAATGTCCGAACAGAACAGGCGAGCAGGCCAGCTCGCGCAGGTTGTGGCGTCCGACCGCCGCCCGGAAATCGTCCAGCGCGACGCGCCAGGCGGCACCGGCCGGTTCGGCGACGACGAGCGGCGCCGCGGCGGTCAATTGCCCGGCGAAACGCGCGGCCGGCAGCCAGCCGGCTTCGGCCAGCACGGCAGCCGCGGCCGACAGCGGCGTTGCCGCGTCATCGCGACGCTCGAATGCGTCGGCGGCCGCCGCGAGCCACGCGTCGGCCGAGCGCACGGCCCCGCCACGCGGGTTGGGCAGTGCGTCAGGGTGGGGAACGTTCGCCGGATCGGACGTCATGGACACGCGCACCTGTCATCGTCGAGTCGCTCGCGCCGGCCGCGGCGCGCAAGCGCCGGGCAACCGCGAGGCCGGAGCGGTGTGTCCGTGGGCCAGGGGTCCGGTCAGATCTGGACCATCTCGAAGTCTTCCTTGCGGGCGCCGCATTCGGGGCACGTCCAGTTGATCGGGACGTCTTCCCAGCGCGTGCCCGGGGCGATGCCCTCTTCGGGCAGCCCAGCTTCTTCGTCATAAATCCAGCCACAAATCAGGCACATCCAGCTCTTGTATTCCATCTTAAGCCGCGTCGGGAAAGTCGGTAAATTCGGGAGCCATGATGGTACCGTGTCGGGGCCGGACTGCCTAGCAATCGCAATGGAGTACGGCGACTACGTTGCGCTGCGCTAAAAAATCCGTCGTGCGGGCCGGATTCCGCCGCATAATGGCTGCAAAGTGCGGCCTGCCGGGCAACACAGGGCAAAAAAAGGCCCACTCGCCCCGCCGTCCGCATCTCCGTCGCTTCCCCGTTTTTTCTTGCCCCATTTTTACATGTCCAGCAACGCCCCTCCGATCGTCCTCACCTTCGGCCTGTCCGATCCCACCGGCGGCTCCGGCCTCCAAGCCGATCTGATGACCCTGGCGAGCATGGGCTGTCACGGCGTATCCGTCCTGACGGGCTATACCGTGCGCGACTCGGCCGCCTGCGACGAAGTGACCGGCCTCGATCCCGATGTCGTCGCCGCCCAGGCGCGCATGCTGCTCGAGGACATGCCGGTTGCCGCGTTCAAGATCGGCGCGGCGACGCGCGCGGAAGTCGTGAGCGCGATCGCCGAAGTGGTCGCCGACTACGACGGCGTGCCGCTCGTGCTCGCGCCGGACTTCACGCTCGACGACGAGCACGTCCTTGCCGCCGACGACCTGCGCGAATCGATCGCCGACCTGCTCGCGCCGCAAACGACGCTGCTGGTCGCCGACTACGCGACGCTGATCGCGCTCGCGCAGCCGGACGGCGATGCCGAGGCGCCAAATCTCGACGCGGCCGTGTCGCACCTGCTGTCGCAGGGCTGCGAATACATCCTGTCGTCGGAGACGGGCTCGCACCGGCTCGTCAACACGCTGTACGGCGAGGAAGGCCAGCTTCGCGAAGACATGTGGGATCGCTCGCCGCACCGGCTGATGGGCATCACCGACACGCTCGGCGCGGCGATCGCCGCGCTGCTCGCCAATGGCCAGGAGCCGCCCGAAGCGGTTCGCGAAGCGCAGGAGTACCTGTACCAGGCGGTACGCGACGCGTTCCGGCCCGGCATGGGCGCGTACCTGCCCGACCGGTTCTTCTGGGCCCGCAGCAATGACGATGCGGATACGCCGCCGGCCGTGAAGGCCGATCCGGTGCCGAGGACTTCGCACCGGCATTGACGCACGCATGGCGGCCCTGCGCCGCCGTCGCGCGCGCCTGATCATCGCTTCGGGGCGGCACGGCCGCCCCTTTTCGTGCGCGTCGCGAATTCCGCGCGCGCAAATAAAAAAAGACCCGCATCGCTGCGGGTCTTTTCTTTTGGCTGGAACGCGCATCGCTGCGCGTTCCGGACACCATCGACCGAAGTCGATTACATGTCCATGCCCATGCCGCCCATGCCGCCCGGCATGCCGCCGGCCATCGGTGCGTCTTCCTTCGGCAGTTCTGCGACAGCTGCGTCCGTCGTCAGCAGCAGGCCTGCAACCGAAGCTGCGTTCTGCAGTGCGGTGCGCGTGACCTTGGTCGGGTCGACGACGCCGGCTTCAACCATGTCGACGTACTCGCCCGTTGCTGCGTTGTAGCCGTAGTTGCCCGTGCCTGCAGCAACTGCCGCCACCACGACGCTGGCTTCTTCGCCGCCGTTCGTGACGATCTGGCGCAGCGGCTCTTCCATTGCGCGCAGCACGATCTTGATGCCGGCGTTCTGGTCGGCGTTCGCGCCGGTCAGGGCTGCGATCGCGGTGCGAGCGCGGATCAGCGCAACGCCGCCGCCTGCCACGATGCCTTCTTCCACAGCTGCGCGCGTTGCGTGCAGTGCGTCTTCGACACGTGCCTTCTTTTCCTTCATTTCGACTTCGGTCGCAGCACCGACCTTGATCACTGCCACGCCGCCGGCCAGCTTGGCCACGCGCTCTTGCAGCTTTTCACGGTCGTAGTCCGACGTCGCTTCTTCGATTTGCGTGCGAACTTGCTTGACGCGCGCTTCGATGTTCACGGCTTCGCCTGCGCCGTCGATGATCGTCGTGTTTTCCTTGCCCACTTCGATGCGCTTCGCCTGGCCCAGTTCTGCCAGCGTTGCCTTCTCGAGCGTCAGGCCGGTTTCTTCCGCGACGACTTGACCGCCGGTCAGGATCGCGATGTCTTCCAGCATGGCCTTGCGGCGATCGCCGAAGCCCGGCGCCTTGACCGCAACGGTCTTCAGGATGCCGCGGATGTTGTTGACGACCAGCGTTGCGAGCGCTTCGCCTTCGACGTCTTCAGCGATGATCAGCAGCGGACGGCCAGCCTTCGCGACTTGCTCGAGCACCGGCAGCAGATCACGGATGTTCGACACCTTCTTGTCGTGCAGCAGCACGAACGGGTTGTCGAGGACGGCGACTTGCTTGTCCGGGTTGTTGATGAAGTACGGCGACAGGTAGCCGCGGTCGAACTGCATGCCTTCGACGACGTCGAGTTCGTCGGCGAGCGACTTGCCGTCTTCGACGGTGATCACGCCTTCCTTGCCGACCTTGTCCATCGCTTCAGCGATGCGATCGCCGATCGACGTGTCGCTGTTCGCCGAGATCGAGCCGACCTGTGCGATTTCCTTGTTCGTCGTGCACGGCTTGCTGATCTTCTTCAGCTCTTCGACAGCCGCTGCGACTGCCTTGTCGATGCCGCGCTTCAGGTCCATCGGGTTCATGCCCGATGCGACGTACTTCATGCCTTCGCGAACGATCGATTGCGCGAGGACGGTTGCCGTCGTCGTGCCGTCGCCTGCGTTGTCGCTGGTCTTGGAAGCCACTTCCTTGACCATTTGCGCGCCCATGTTCTGGAGCTTGTCCTTCAGCTCGATTTCCTTCGCGACCGACACACCGTCCTTGGTGACCGTCGGGCCGCCGAAGCTGCGCTCGAGCACGACGTTGCGGCCCTTCGGACCCAGCGTGACCTTGACTGCGTTGGCGAGAATGTTCACGCCTTCGACCATCTTCGAACGGGCGGAATCGCCGAATACGACGTCTTTAGCTGCCATCTTCTAACTCCTTGAATTCTTGGGAATATGTACCGTCGGTGGACGCTTACTGCGCGTTGACCACGGCCATGATGTCTTCTTCGCGCATGACCAGCAGTTCCTGGCCGTCGACCTTGACGGTCTGACCAGCGTACTTGCCGAACAGGACGCGATCGCCGACCTTCACGTCGAGCGCGATCGCCGCGCCCTTGTCGTCGCGCTTGCCCGGGCCGACCGCGAGGATCTCGCCTTGATCCGGCTTCTCAGCAGCAGCTTCGGGGATCACGATGCCCGAGGCGGTCTTGGTTTCCTGATCCAGGCGCTTGACGATCACGCGATCGTGCAAAGGACGAAGGTTCATATTCACTCCTCTCTTGACTGAGATTGAAGAACGCTTAGGGAATCTGCCCGGCGGATCGCCCGGCAGAGAATTGTTAGCACTCTCGTGCAGCGAGTGCTAATTATATGGACGGGTTTTGACAAATTCAAGAAGGGGAACCCGACGAATTTTCGCGGCGGCAAAGCGCCGGGCAAACCACACGAAACCAGAGAAAACCCCTTTAAAAACAAAATCCTGAGCAATCCGCATCGGCATGATCGGCGCGCGCGCGGCGCCCTGAAAATCATTCAGCCCCGTTTTGACACCGGGTAAGCACGGAGTTCCGGCGGCCGGCGACGTCGCAAGAAAAAACCTGCGCGAGCGCCGGAGCCGTCCATCGCAACACCCGCTTCGCGCACGTCGGACTCCCCTCGCGCCGGGCTCCTCGCCGCGCCATCGATCCGGATCGATTCATTCATTTTTATTACGCCGATCTTACAGTTTATCTCGACACAAAACGTGCTCGACGCCCATCCGTAAGCCGCCCCATTACATTCAGTAATTTAGATGCGAATCATTCTCGTTTACATTGACTTTCGCATTTGACACTTCTACGATGCGCCGCGTTGCGTTCATCTTCGTGCCCTGGCCAAACGGTGCCGAGCGTCCGGACAGCGACCGACATGCAGGACTCCACACTAAATAGAACCAGGGATTTGATATGAAGTTTGCGTCGTTCCAGGGAGACAGCCTCCGCGCCCGGATGCGTCCCGCCGCGTGCGCGGCCCTCGTCGCCGGCGCGGCGCTCGCCAGCGCTGCCGCTTACGCGGACACGCCGGTCGACGCGCAACCCGAAGCGCCCGAGGCCGACCTCGCGATCCAGGCGAAGCCGACCAACATGCTGACCGGCATCTGGACCCGCCAGAACCTGCTCGGCGACATGGGCGGCATCCGCCCGTGGCTCGGCAAGTACGGCGCGACGCTGCAGATCACCGAAACCAGCGAATACCTCGCGAACCTGCGCGGCGGCCTGAACCGCGGCGGCACCTACGACGGGCTGACGACGGCCACGCTGACGGTCGACACGCAGAAGGCGATCGGCCTGCCCGGCGGCACGTTCAACGTTAGCGCGCTGCAGATCCACGGCCGCAACCTGAGCGCGGCGAACCTCGGCACGCTCAACACCGCGAGCGGCATCGAGGCGCAGGACACGACGCGCCTGTGGGAGCTGTGGTACCAGCAGTCGTTCCTCGACAAGCGCGTCGACGTGAAGATCGGCCAGCAGAGCCTGGACCAGGAATTCATGGTCAGCACGTACGCGAACGGCTTCGTCAACACGATGTTCGGCTGGCCCGCGCTGCCGTCGTACGACCTGCCGAGCGGCGGCCCCGCGTATCCGCTCGCCGGCCTCGGCGTGCGCGTGCGCGGCCAGATCACGCCGAAGCTCACCGCGCTCGCGGGCGTGTTCGACGGCGATCCGCTCGGCAACAACCCGAACAACCTCAGCGGCACGAACTTCAACCTGCACAACGGCACGCTCTACATCGGCGAGTTGCAGTACGCGCTGAACCAGCCGTCCGACGGCGAGATGGACACCGGCCGCTCGGCCGGGCTGCCGGGCACCTACAAGATCGGCGTCTGGTATCACAACGGCCGCTTCGCGGACCAGAACGTCGGCACCGACGGGCTGTCGCTCGCGGATTCCGCCTCGAACGGCAACGCGCAGCAGCATCACGGCAACTACAGCTTCTACGCGGTGGCCGACCAGATGATCTGGCGCCCCGACCCGAGCGGCCCGAGAAGCCTCGGCGTGTTCGCGCGCGTGATGGGCGCGCCGGGCGATCGCAACCTCGTGAGCTTCGCGGCCAACGCGGGCGTCGTGCTGAAGGCGCCGTTCGCCGGCCGCGACAACGACAGCGTCGGCCTCGCCGTCACGTACATCCAGGTCGGCAGCCACGTGACCGACCTCGACCAGGCCGCGCAGCAGGCCGCGGCCAGCCCGTACGGCGTGCGCACCCGCGAGACGACGCTCGAAGCGACCTACCAGTACCAGGTCAACCCGTGGTGGATCGTCCAGGCCGACGCGCAGTACACGTTCAATGCCGGCGCCGGCCAGAACCCCAACGACGCAACCCAGCCGCTGCGCAACACGTTCGTGCTCGGCGCGCGTACGACGATCACGTTCTGAGCGACGCGCCCACGCCACCCGCACCTGTCGCCCATTTTCGCGCGCCGCCCGGGCGGCGTGCTCCCCAGGAGACTCACATGATCCAATCCGCCCCGCTTCGCCGCCTCGCGACGGGCGCACTGGCCGCCGCCGCGCTGACGGCCGCCGCCGGCGCACTCGCCGAGCCGCAAGGTTTCCTCGAGACCCTGCATCGCCACACCACGCTCGTCAACACGGTGCCGGACAACGGCGACCAGAACCCGTACGCGATCGCGGTCGCGCCGGTGTCGGCCGGCACGATCCAGGCGGGCGACGTGCTCGTCGACAACTTCAACAACTCGGCGAACCTGCAGGGCACCGGCAGCACGATCGTCAACTACCGCCCGTCGACGAAGCAACTGAGTCTGTTCGCATCGATCCCGCGCGACCTGAAGGCATGCCCGGGCGGCGTCGGCCTGTCGACGGCAATGACGATGCTGAAATCCGGCTGGGTGATCGTCGGCAGCACGCCGAGCAACGACGGCACGACGAACACCAAGGGCGCCGGCTGCCTGATCGTGCTCGATCCGCAGGGCAAGATCGCGTCGACGTGGTCGACCCCGAACATCAACGACCCGTGGGGCAACATGGCCGTGGTCGACCGCGGCGACAGCGCGACGCTGTTCGTCAGCATGGCCGGCTTCGGCGTCGGCGGCGCGGACGGCAATCCGCCCGTCTACAAGCAGGCGACCGTGCTGCGCCTCGATCTCGACGTGCCGGCCGGCAAGCCGCCCGTCATCAAGCAGGAAACGATCGTCGCGAGCGGCCTCGGCGCGCAGGCCGACAAGGGTGTGTTCCTGGTCGGCCCGACCGGCCTCGCGTTGTCCGGCGACCAGAAGAAGCTGTACGTGTCGGACGCGATCGGCAACCGGATCGTCGAGATCGACGACCCGCTCACGCGCGAGACCAGCGCGGGCGTCGGCCGCCAGATCACCGCCGACGGCTTCCTGCGCCGTCCGCTCGCGCTCGCGACCGCACCGAACGGCCACCTGCTCGCGACCAACGCGCAGAACGGCCAGGTCGTCGAGATCGACCCGGTCGCCGGCAAGCAGATCTACGCACGCTGGATCAATACCGACAAGGCGCAGACGCCCCCCGGCAACGGCAACCTGTTCGGCATCGCAATGACGCCTGAAGGCGACGGCTTCTACTACGTCGCGGACGACGTCAACACGCTGTTGCTCGCGAAGTAATGGAGCCCACCATGGCAGACGATTCCAATCAGCCACCACGCCCCGCGCGGCGCGGTTTCCTGAAGGCGGGCGGCGCCGCAGTGGCCGCCGGCCTCGCAGCGGCATCGATCCCGGCCGCGAAGGCCGCGGATGCGCCCGCCGCCGCGCACGACGGCGTCGAGCCGTTCTACGGCCAGCACCAGAGCGGCATCGCGACGCCGCAGCAGCGCCACGCGTATTTCGCGGCGCTCGACCTGACGACGGCCCAGCGCGCGGACGTCATTGCGCTGCTGAAGACCTGGACCGACGCTGCCGCGCGGATGACGCGCGGCGACACCGCGCAACCGCTCGCCGTGACGGGCAGCGACGATGTCGCGCCGGCCGACGGGGGCGACGCGCTCGGCCTCGGCCCCGCGCGCCTGACCATCACGTTCGGCTTCGGGCCCGGCCTGTTCGCGCTCGCGGGCAAGGATCGCTACGGCCTCGCGAAACATCGCCCCGCCGCGCTCGTCGACCTGCCGCGTTTCAACGGCGATCAGTTGCTGCCCGAGAAAACCGGCGGCGACCTGTTCATCCAGGCGTGTGCAGACGACGCACAGGTCGCGTTCCACGCCGTGCGCCAGCTCGTGCGCCTTGGCGCGAAGGCGACGCAGATGCGCTGGGGCCAGGCCGGCTTCACGTCGGGCAAGCCCGGCGAGACGCCGCGCAACCTGATGGGCTTCAAGGACGGCACGATGAATCCGCCGATGTCCGATCCGGCCGCGATGAATGAATTCGTGTGGGCCGGCAGCGAAGGCCCCGCGTGGATGAACGGCGGCACCTACACGGTCGTGCGCCGGATCCGCATCACGCTCGAGCACTGGGATAACACGGAGCTCGGCTTCCAGGAGCAGGTGGTCGGCCGCCACAAATACAGCGGCGCGCCGCTCGGCCAGAAGCACGAGTTCGAGGCGCTCGATCTCGATGCGGCCGACAAGGACGGCAACCCGGTGATCCCCGACAACGCTCACGCGCGCCTCGCATCGCCGCAGCTCAACAACGGCGCGCAGATCCTGCGCCGCGCGTATTCGTACAACGACAGCGCGAACTTCTACATCGAGCGCTGGCCGCCGTGGCGCCAGCAGACCGAGTACGACGCGGGGCTGATGTTCGTCGCGCACCAACGCGACCCGCGCCGCGGCTTCATCCCGATCAACGAGAAGCTCGCGAAGCTGGACATCATGAACCAGTTCACCACGCACGTCGGCAGCGCGATCTTCGCGTGCCCGCCGGGCGCGCAACCGGGTTCATACATCGGCGCCGCACTGTTCGAAGCATGACGGTGCGACGACGTACGACGCACTCCTTCCCGGTCCGTCCGGATGCAACCTACGACCACGACATGAACACTTCACCCGTTAGCCGCCCGCTGCGGCACCTGATCTCGGCGGCCGCCGCCGCGCTGATGCTGAGCTGCGCACTGCATGCGATGCCCGCGCGCGCGGCCACGCTGACGCTGTACAACGCGCAGCACGAGCAGGTCGTCAACCAGCTCGTCAAGGACTTCGAAGCACAGAGCGGCATCACCGTGAAGGTGCGCTCCGGCGAAGGCCCGGCGCTTGCCGCGCAGCTGGTCGCGGAAGGCGACCGCACGCCGGCCGACGTGTACTTCACCGAGAACTCGCCCGAACTCGTGCTGCTCGATCACAAGGGCCTGCTCGCGAAGACCGGCGGCGCCGCGCTGCAGGCCGTGCCCGCGCGCTTCAATCCGGCCGACGGCAACTGGGTCGGCGTGCTCGCGCGCGAGAACGTGCTCGTCTACAACACCGCGAAAACCCAGCCGCAGCAGTTGCCCGCGTCGCTGCTCGACCTTGCGCAGCCCGAGTGGAAGGGCAAGGTCGGCATCGCGCCGAGCGACGCCGACTTCCTGCCGGTCGTCAGCGCCGTGCTCGCGCTGCACGGCGAGGCCGCGACGCTGCAATGGCTGAAGGGCCTGAAGACCAACGCGCAGATCTTCGACGACGACGAAGGCGTGACGGCGGCCGTCAACCGCGGCGGGGTCGTGACCGGCATCATCAACAACTACTACTGGGACCGTCTGCACGCCGAACTCGGCGACAAGTCGACCCGCAGCGCGATCCACCACTTCGGCAACGGCGACGTGGGTGCGGCCGTGAACGTGTCGGGCGTCGCGGTGCTGAAGGCCTCGAAGCGCCAGCCGGAAGCGCAGAAGTTCGTCGAGTATCTGGTCAGCGAGCGCGCGCAGAAGCTGATGGCCGGTGGCCACGTCAGCTTCGAATATCCGCTGCGCCCCGGCGTCGCACCCGATCCGATCCTGAAGCCGTTCAATGAACTGCACCCACCGGCGCTGACCTTCGATCAGCTCGGCGACGACAGCCAGGCCGGCAAGCTGCTGCGCCAGGCCGGCCTGCTCTGACCATGAGCGACGCCGTGTCCCGCACGGCCCGCGCCACGCACGACGGCGAGCGCACCGCGACGCGGCGGCGCCCGTCGCGTGCGCTCGTCGCGGCGGCCGCGTGCGGGCCGCTCGCGATCCTGCTGCCGCTCGGCTTCACGCTGTACCGCGCCGCGACCTTCGGCGTCGACGACGCGCTCGAGCTGCTGTGGCGGCCGCTCGTCGGCGAACTGCTCGTCAATACGCTGTCGATCACGGTGGCCGCCACCGTCGCGTGCGCGCTGCTCGGCACGGCGCTCGCGTGGTTCATCGAACGCACCGACCTGCCGGCGCGGCCGCTGTGGAGCGCGCTCGCCGCCGCACCGCTCGCGGTGCCACCGTTCATCACGAGCTACGCGTGGGTGTCGCTGAGCCTCGACCTGCAGGATTTCACCGGCGCGCTGATCGTGCTGACGTCCGCGTACTTTCCGCTCGTCTACCTGCCGGTGGCGGCCGCGTTGCGCGAACTCGATCCCGCGCTCGAGGAAAGCGCGCGCACGCTCGGCTGCTCGCCGTGGCATACCTTCTTGCGCGTCGTGCTGCCGCAGCTGCGCCCCGCGCTGTGCGGCGGCATGCTGCTCGTCGCGCTCGGCGTGCTGTCCGAGTTCGGCGCGTTCCAGCTGCTGCGCTTTCGCACGTTCACGACCGAGATCTACGCGGAATACCGCACCGCGTTCGACGGCGGCGGCGCATCGCTGCTCGGCTGCGTGCTGATCGCGCTGTGCCTGCTGTGTCTCGCGATCGAGGCCCGCGCGCGCGGCCATGCACGCTACGGCCATACGCACCGCGCCGCGCGCCGCGGCGCGATGCGCTATCCGCTCGGGCGCCTGCGCGGCCCCGCCGTCGCGGCATTCGCCGCGCTGTCGGCCGCAACGCTCGGCGTGCCGCTCGCGATGATCGGCTACTGGCTCACGCAACAGGGCGCGGCGGCCGTCACGCCGGCCGACGTGTCGCCCGAGCTGCTGCTGCAGACCACGCTCGCCTCGGCCGGCTACGGCCTCGCGGCAGCGGCCGTCACGACGCTGCTCGCGCTGCCGCTCGCATTCCTGCTGGTACGCCATCCCGGCCGCGTCGCGACGCTGCTCGAACGCACGGCGATGACCGTGCAGGGCGTGCCGGGCATCGTCGTCGCGCTCGCGATCGTGTCGATCACGGTGCGACTGCTGCAGCCGCTGTACCAGAGTGCGCCGGCGCTGGTCGCCGCGTACGCGATCCTGTTCCTGCCGCTCGCGACCGTGAGCGTGCGCGCGGCGCTGTCGCACGTGCAGGTCCGCCTCGAGGAAACCGCGCGATCGCTCGGCCTCGGCTGGCGCGCGACGCTGGCGCGCGTGGTGCTGCCGCTTGCTGCGCCCGGTCTCGGCGCGGCCGCGACGATGGTATTCATCTCGGTCGTGACGGAGTTGAACGCGACGCTGCTGCTGTCGCCGATCGGCACCCGCACGCTCGCGACGCAGGTATGGAGCGATACGGCGACGCTCGCGTTCGCGGCCGCCGCGCCGTATGCGGCGCTCCTCGTCGCGCTGTCGCTGGGCGCATCGGGACTGCTGTTCCTGCTGCTCGGCCGCGCGTCGGTGCGTCACTGAACGTGCCGCCCTCCTTTCCCCGGAACCGCCCATGAGCGAACTACGCATCCACGGCCTGTCGAAATCATTCGGATTCCATACCGTCCTGAACGACATCGATCTCACGGTGCGACGCGGCTCGCGGCTCGCGCTGCTCGGCCCGTCCGGCAGCGGCAAGACGACGCTGCTGCGCGTGCTGTGCGGCTTCGAGCACGCCGAACGCGGCACCGTCGAGATCGACGGCCGGCGCGTGGCCGCGCCCGGCCTGCACCTGCCGCCCGAGCAGCGCCGGATCGGCTACGTGCCACAGGAAGGCGCGCTGTTCCCGCATCTGTCGGTCGCCGACAACATCGCGTTCGGGCTGCCGCGCGCGGCGCGCCGGCGCCATCATCGCGTCGACGAACTGCTCGAGATGGTCGGGTTGCCCGCGTCGTATGCGAGCCGCGTGCCGCAGCAGCTGTCCGGCGGGCAGCAGCAGCGGGTCGCGCTGGCGCGCGCGCTCGCGCCCGAACCGTCGCTCGTGATCCTCGACGAGCCGTTCTCCGCGCTCGATACCTCGCTGCGGCACGAAACGCGCAGCGCGGTCGCCGATGCGCTCGCCGCGGCCGGCGCGACGTCGGTGCTCGTCACGCACGATCAGCCCGAGGCGATGACGCTGGGCGATGAAGTCGCGGTGATGTGGCAGGGGCGGCTCGTGCAGACGGCCGCGCCGCAGACGCTGTACCGGCAGCCCGTCACACGCGACGTCGCGTCGTTCGTCGGGCAGGCCGTGTTGCTCGCGGGCCACGTGCGCGAGGGGCGCATCGCATGCGCGCTCGGTGCGCTGCCGCTCGTCGCGCCACTGCCCGACGGGCCGGCCGACGCGATGCTGCGCCCCGAGCAGATCGGCATCGTGCCGGCCGCGCATGCCGATGCGGCACGCGCTCATGCCGCGCGGGTCGAAGCCACGCAGTTCGCCGGGCAGGACGCCGACGTGCTGGTGCGCCTCGACGCCGATGCCGACGCACGCGTGCGCGCACGCGTGCCAGGGCACCGGTGTCCGGCCGTCGGCGAGCGCGTCGCGCTCGTCGTCGACGGTGCAGTGATGGCGTACCCGCGCTGACGGGCGCGCCGGGTTCAGGCGTCGGCGCAGTCCGCGCCGTCGACCGGCCGGAAGGTTCGACCGTCCGCTTCGACTTCGGCGCCCAGCCGGCGCGCGAGGCCTTGCGCGCCCGCGCGCATCACGACGTCGTGATTCCACCTGAACAACGGGCGCGCGAACGGCTCCAGCCAGTTCATCCAGCGCTCGCGCGTGCGGATGTGCCAGTCGTAGCGGACGACGGTGCGCGCATCGGTGCCGGCGAACGACCAGCGTCCATCGCCTTCGATCGCGCCGCTCGCGCGCCCTTCGAGCACATGGGGCCACTCGACGCGCAGCACGCGCATGTCGAAGGTCAGCCGGTACGGCAACGCCCCTTTCCAGGTATATCGCTGCAGCGCGCCGACGCCGTGCGCGTCGCCACGCTCGATCTCGACGGTCCGCACGGCGCCCTTCCACCAGTCGGGCCAGCGGTCGACCTGATAGATCGCGTCCCAGACCACCGCGAGCGGCGCGTCCACGTGCCAGGTCGTCGAAAACCGGTATTCCGCCATGCAGCCTCCGGCCTGAATCGGGATCAGGGGGCGAAAAAGCGTGCGGGAAACGCGACGTCGATCTCGACGTCGTCGAGCGTCACGGTTTCGAGCGGCTCGCCGTCGCCGTCCGCGAAGCTGACGACCTTCAGCGGAAAGCCGTCCTCGGCGTCCAGCCACAGCCGGTAGCGATGCACGCCGCCGACCACGTGCGCGGGCGCGCCCGTCACCGACACGCGTAGCGCGCTCCGGCCGCCGACGGTTTCCTCGCCTTCGGTCACCGTCGCGCCGCCCTGCTGCAACGCGTGGACGTTGCGCAGCAGTTCGCCGACGTCCGACCGGTCGACCCGGTGGCCGCTGCGGTCGCGCACGAGCGGATTGGACGGCGACAGCGTCAGCGCGGGCGGCGCATGCTCGCCGAACGGGCGCAGCCGGACCTTGCCGGCGTCGGGATCGTAGGCGAGCACCGCGCCGTGATGGGGTGACACGAAATCCATCCGGACGAAACCGGGTTTCAGGTACGCATAGCGGATTTCGGTATGCTCGCCGCTTCTGGCCGACGAGCGGATCGTCGCGCGGTACGAGTGGACGTGGTCGAAATGCGCCTGCGCGACGGTCACGGGGTCGGCTGTCATGCTCGCTCCTATCAGGCTCGCGGCCAGCAATGCGGCAATCATGGCGCCGCCTCGACGTCGAGCACGCCTTCCATCCCGCGCTCGCGATGGCTGCGGAACAACAACAGCCGATGCGTGCAATAGTAGGCGAAGCGGCCGGGCTCCGTCGGTGTGAAGCGCAGGATACGCGGCGTCGTGCTCAGGTCGGTATGGACCGCGATGCCGGCCTGCGGCGCATCGATTTCGAAACTGTGCGGCACGAGGCCCGGTTCGGCCGAGACGGTCAGTTCGACCGGCACGTGCGCTCTGACGATCACATGCTTCGGGCGAAAGAAATAGCTGCCGCCGACGATCGCCACCCGCTGCACTCCGTCGGCGTCGACCGGCACGCGCAGCGGCGCATCGCCGTCCGCCCGCGCGAACCCGGCGCCCGCAACGAGCACCACCGCTACCATCGCCGCCTTCGCTGCCCTCGCGTTCATCATTGGCTCCCTGCCGAGATCGCGCGCGTCAGCCCTTCCACGCGTCGGTCGGCCCGCCGAGCGCGCCGCATGCGTCGATCGCGAGCTCGCGCAGGCGTCGTTCGTCGGCGCGCCCGGACAACGCATAACCCATGCCGCGGTCCGACCAGAAATACGTGTAGCGGCCGTCGGCCGACATCGCCTGGGGCGCGAAGCGCCGCGCATCGTAGGCCGTCATGTACAGCGTCACGCGCTTGCCGTCCGCGCGCTGGTACATCAGTTGCACCGCCGGCCCCGCGTCGCCCGGCAGCAGCCGGCCACCCATCAATGCATAGCCATATTCGTCGAGCGACGGCGCGCGCACGGGCCGCCCGAGACGCACGGCCAGCCACGCGGCAAGGCGCGCCGGATCGCGGGCGTCAACCTCGACCGGGTGCTCCCGATCGGCCGCGTACACGGCGTACGCGACGTCCGCGCGCGCGGCGAATGCCGGCTCGACGCCGAATGTCGTCCAGCCCGCATGCAGCGCGACGCCGATCACCAGCCCTGCTGCCAGCCCCGCGCATGCATACGCGAAGCCGCGCCAGCGCGGCGCGCGGCGCTGCACGAACAGCGCGGGTGCGGCGCCCGGCAGCGGGAACAGCGCATGCAGTGCGTCGCGCTGCGCGCGGTAATGCGCGAACCGGTCGGCTTCCCGCGGATCGGACTGCAGCCGTTCGAGCACCTCGCGGCGCTCCTGCCCCGACAACTCGCCGTCGAGCAGCGCCGACAGCAGCCGGGCGGACGCATCGGCATCGTCGTCCCGATCGTTCGATGGTTTGTGCGGATCGTCCATCATGTCTTCCCGATCACCCGTAACGCGGCCGTGCCGCGCGCCGGCGGCTCGCCCGACAGCAACGCACGCATCTGCTCGCGCGCGCGCGACAGCCGCGACATCACCGTACCCACCGGCACGCCGAGCACCTGTGCGGCGTCGCGGTAGCTCAACTCCTCGAGCGCGACCAGCAGCAGCACCTCGCGCTGCTCGACGGGCAGCCGATACAGCGCGCGCTGCACGTCGCGCAGGATCAGGCCGCCGATCTCGTCGGCCGGCGCGGCCATCGTCTGCCACGGCGCCGTTGCATCGTCGACCGCGATCTCGTGCCGCGCGCGCAACTGGTCGATGAAGCGGTGGCGCAGCAGCGTCAGCAGCCACGCGCGCAGGTTGCCGCCGTCGCGCGGCGGCCGGTTCAGCGCACGCTCGAGCGTGTCCTGCACGAGATCATCGGCCCAGGCACGGTCGCCCGTCAGCGCGCGCGCATACCGCGTGAGATGCGGCAGCCACACCAGCAGATCGGATTCGTAGCTCATCCCGATGCCTCGCGCGTCGCCGCGCCGTCAGTCAATCAGGGACGCGCGACGTGCCACATCCCGCCGATCCCGTCGCCGCCCGTGTCGCCGGCCTTGCGGTCCATCTTCCAGCGATACAGCGGGCGGCCGTGGTACGCCCATTGCTTCTTGCCGTCGTCGCGCGCGACGAGGCTCAGTGCGCCCGACGCCTTGTCGTACCCGTCGGCGAGCGCCGGCGGCCAGTTGGCCGCGCACGAGCCGCTGCACGTGCTCTTGCCCGGCGCGTCGTGATCGAACACGTACAACGTCATGTGATCTTCATCGACCAGTTTCCCGTCTCCGACCTGCGGCGGTTCCGCGGCCGCGGGCCGGACGATTGCGGCCGTCAGCGCGACGGCGAACAGCATCGTCTTCATTCCCGTTCTCCTTGGCATGGCCTCACGGCACGGCGCTGCCGGACGGGACGATCGACTTCACGGTGATCATTATCCCGCCGCGCGTTCGCGCCGTGACTCGGTATGTAAACGGACGGGCGGGACCGCTTATTCCATGCCGACCCGCGATAGCCGGCGGCGGCCGCGCGCCGGCCATTCATCCGACGAAAAAATCGGGGACTCAAGAAAAACGCGGCATGACATCGCTGTCATGCCGCGTTGCGCGACCCGTTGCGCGCAGCAGCCGATATCTGGCCGCCGCCCGTTCCGGCCGGTTACTTCGGCAGTGCGCCCGTCACCGCCTGCAGCAGCGTCGACACCGGAGCGAGGGGGTTGTTCGCCGAACCGTTGCCCGAGTGCGGCGTGACCGACAGGCCCGGTGCGGAACCGAGCGCCGTGCCGACCGACGTGCCGACCGACGTGCCGGCCGCGTTGACGAGCGTCGCCGTCGCATTGCTGCCCGTCGACAGCAGCGAACCGGCTGCCCCCGCCGTGCTGCCCGCCGCGCTTGCGCCCGAGCCGAGCAGGCTGCCGCCCGCCGCAGCCGTCGAACCGGCCGCACCCGACAACGCGCCAGCCGCCTGCCCGAGGGCTGCCGGGCCGTTCGCGAGGGCCCCCGTCGCCGAACCGAGCGCACCGGTCAGTGCGCCGGCCGGGTTGCTGCCGCCGGTCAGGCCGCTGACGAGGTTCGTGATCGGCGCGATCGGGTTGCTGCCGCCTGCGCCCGACAGCGCGCCGACGACCTGGTTCACGACGCCTTGTACCGGCGCGAGCGGATTCGATCCGCCGAGGTTGCCGAGTGCGCCCGTCACCGAATTCACCGCATTGCTCAGTGCACCGGCCGGGTTGCTGCTGCCGAGGCTACCGACGACCTGGTTCACGACGCCTTGCACCGGCGCCAGCGGGTTCGTGCCGCCGAGGTTGCCGAGTGCGCCCGTCACCGAATTCACCGCGTTGCTCAGTGCGCCGGCCGCGTTGCTGCTGCCGAGCGTACTGACGACCTGGTTCACGACGCCCTGTACCGGCGCGAGCGGGTTCGATCCGCCGAGATTGCCGAGTGCGCCCGTCACCGAACCGAGCGCACCGCTCAGCGCGCCGGCCGCGTTACCGCCCGTCGGCAGCGCGTTCTGCAGGCCGCTGACGAGATTCGTGATCGGCGCGATCGGGCTGCCGGCGCCCGACAGCGTGCCGACGACCTGGTTCACGACACCCTGCACCGGTGCGAGCGGATTGGTGCCGCCGAGATTGCCGAACGCCCCCGTCACCGAGTTCACCGCGTTCGTCAGTGCACTGGCCGGGTCGCCGTTGCCGAGCGTTCCGGCGAGTTGCGTGACAGCACCCTGTACCGGCGCGAGCGGGCTCGACGCGCCACCGAGGTTGCCGAGCGCGCCCGTGATCGTATTGACCCCGTTGCTCAGCGCACCGGCCGGGTTGCCGCTGCCGAGCGTGCCCGTGACCTGGTCGACGACGTTCTGGATCGGCGCCAGCGGGTTGGTACCGCCGACGTTGCCCAGTGCGCCCGTGACCGTGCCGAGGGCGCCGGT